>JAGWBQ010000018.1:56327-67032 GCA_021295815.1 Gemmatimonadota bacterium
GGCTTCAAAGAGGCCGGGGCGGACCCGCCCCGGTAGGCGGTGGAGCCGCCGGGAATTCGCTCTGGCCGGCCAGGGCTTCAAAGAGGCCGGGGCGGACCCGCCCCGGTAGGTTTCTGGGAGGGCTCCTTGGCAAGGTCGCGAGAGTGGCGAAGCTTCAAAGAGGCCGGGGCGGACCCGCCCCGGTAGGTCGACTTGTGGTTAGGGCCGGGTAGGGGGCTCGTAGACTGGCTTCAAAGAGGCCGGGGCGGACCCGCCCCGGTAGGCCGGCGCTCCTGCGGGCGCGGGCGTTTAAGAGATTCTGCTTCAAAGAGGCCGGGGCGGACCCGCCCCGGTAGGGCGGCGAAGGCCGTAAGCTGGGTTCCTGGGCTGGGCGCGCTTCAAAGAGGCCGGGGCGGACCCGCCCCGGTAGGCAAAGAGCGGGCTATTTTTTTCTGCTAGCTGCTGCAAAGCTTCAAAGAGGCCGGGGCGGACCCGCCCCGGTAGGATGAGTACCATCTCGTCGCGATGTCTTCAACGCTCATGCGCTTCAAAGAGGCCGGGGCGGACCCGCCCCGGTAGGGTAGAATCTCCGACGTCCGTCCCGACTAGGTCGGTAGACGGCTTCAAAGAGGCCGGGGCGGACCCGCCCCGGTAGGATACCCTGTTCTAACCCTCTGCGCAACACCAGCTTCCGGCCGGATGCGCGAGCGGTCTCGACGGGAGATTCACCGTAGACCGGAATCCGGGCCTAAGACCGAGATTGTTAAACACCTAAACCCCTGGCAGCCAGGAAGAAGCGCGACAGCGACCGCTCCCGGGGTTTTCATGACCATCGGAGCACTCGCAAAGGCCGGGGCGGACCGTTTACTAGATGATCCTCGCTTTTCGCGTGGGAGCTTCATAACTCTTTCCCAGACTTTCCACTCGGGGGGCGATCTTGTCTGCCGGTCCCATGTCCAGTATCAATACATGGTCCTCGCTCGGCTTCATGCACTCTTCGAGACGGATCGTCATCTCGATGCGTCTCCGCGCCGTCAGCCTGCACTGGAAGATCGAAAGTTGCAGCCAGTAGCCGTACCCCTTCATGAGCTTGAAGATGCGGCTCCATCGCCGTTGGTCAGCGATGTCGTAGGCGACCACGTAGAGACGTTCCTTCGCCACGGTGCGGCTACCTCGGGATATAGTGCGGGTACTTCGGAATCTCGCCTTGGAAATGACGGGCGAGCAACCGGGCCTGAACCTCCAGCATCCGTCTCATTGAGACGCGGTATCCGAAGAAGGGATGGGTGGCTTCCTGCTCGAGCCGGCGTTCGAAGGCCGCGATCAGGGCCTTACGACCCTTCGACGTGAGCGAACACGCCGGTCCGTTCGAGGCGAAGTCGCGGAGCTTGACCTCACCGTTGTTCACCACTTGGATCACGGCCGAGTCGGCTACGATCGATCGGAACGGCTCCATCAGGTCCAGCGAAAGAGCCGGCCGGCCATGACGTGGACGGTGGTAGAGCCCCATGTAGGGATCAAGGCCGGTCGCGGAGATCGTCGTTGTCAGCGTCCTGGCGAGCACGGCATACGCTAGCGAGAACATGGCGTTGACCGGATCGGTCGGCGGGCGCCGGTTCCGGTTCGTGAAGGAGAATTCTTCGAAACCTTCCGCCTCGGATGCGAGCAACTGTTTGAAGTGCGAGAAATAGATGGCCGCCGCCTCCCCCTCCAGCCCGAGCAGATGTTGGAAATCGTTCGCCTGAAGCGCTCGCCTGGCGATGCGTTCAAGCCCGGTCAGTGCATCCTCCTTCCCGTCGGTACCGCGCTCTTGCCGCCAGTTGCGGCGGAGCATCGTGCGGGAATTCCGCACCTTCGCGTTGACGAGCTCGCGGCTGAAGGACAAACTGGCGCGGGCGTCGAACGCGACCTTGTACTGGGCCTCCCGGACCGCGACGTTCCCGTTCCCAGTGCCGATCGTGTGCCCCAGGAACCAACCACCCGTCGAGAACCATGACACCGGTATCTCCTCCCGCATCAGGGCGTGGAGCGCGGGTGTGGTCACCGACACCGGCCCGAACAGCACCACTTGGGAGACCTCGACCATCGGCACCTCGACGGTCTCTTCCTTCAATTCGACGACTAGGTGTTCGCCCCGCTTCCGCAGCTTCGCCGGCACGGTCTGGATGTAGAGAGGAAGGGCGGGATCCTCGGCCGGGTTGAGCGGTCGGGGCGGATAGCCGCGGTTGAAGAGGTTCGTCTCGTCGGGGAGACATATTCCGGCGAGAGAGCATTTCGAACACTTGGGACTGTCCTCCAGCGGCGGCGGCCGCCGGCCGGTCTCCGCAGCCGCACGCAGCTCGCGCACTGCCTCGATGGTCCTGGTACGCAGGTCTTCATCGAGTTTGACCCGCACCCGTTCCCGCGAGCCTGCATACCAGATGGCTCCCTGCTCGACCTCGTAACCGTTGTCCTCCAGAATCATCCCGTGAAGACAGATCTGGACACGCTCGGGCTCGTAGGCGCCCGCCGCAACATGAGGACGCTTGCCTTTCTTGGTGTCTACCGGCATCACCACACCTTCGCGCACATGGAGCACGTCCATCTTGGCGATCACGCCCAGGCGATCTGACGACATCGTGACCGCGCGGACCTGCGACATCACGTCGTCAAGTTCTTCGGGAGAAGGGAGACGACCGGCTGGTGTGTCGGTGCGCACATGTACTCGCGTGCCCTGGACGGTGTCGGCGGTGTCGGCCCACTCTCCCTCGACCCATTCAAGATAGGCGAGCCTCGGACAGTAGACCCAGGCGTTCACCATTCTCGCGGGCACGAGCGGCGTCTCGGAATCGGCCGGCGGCGGCGGGATCGGAAGGACGAGCTGATTGCGGTCGCGCATGGGGCCGGACCCTATACTGCCGGTTTCACCAATTCGCCCTCCCTACCCCACGTCGCCTCCGAACATCCCGAGCCCGAAGTGGCTGGCGAACCCCAGGGCCAGCGGTCCCTGCACGACTTCCGGAAACTCGATTTCCAAGAAAGCTCCCTGCGCATCGGGCTGTCTCTCCCGGCCGCGTGATCGAAACCGGTGGAAGTGAAGTGCGCTGCGGGGCATCCCGGCCACCAAGATCTGCTGCCGCTCTGCAATCTTCGCATCCTCTACCGAGATTCCGCGACGTTTCAGCAGTCGTCGCGCTTCACCCCCATATCCGTCCTTCTTCAGGTAGCCCGAGGCTAGGAAGGGCGTGACGCTCCTCCATCTGCGCGAAGTGGTTAGGAGACGGGAACTCCCCTCGAAATCCCGCGGCCATCCGAAACCCTCCAGCGCGAGCCGCCATTCGTCGATATTGCCCTTGCCGCTCTCCCGTCCAGCCCTCGGTGTGAGCCAGAGCCGCGTGATCCGGTCCAGCTCCGACCTGATCTCCTCGGCCATGCCGTCAGCGATGAAGACGGTAAGATGATCGATCCAGCCATCGTCATCGGCGTCTTCCGGCAGCCAGAAGGCATGGGGATGGCCCGGGTCGCGCACCGGCCCTCCGTCAAGCTCTCGCCCCGAAATCTGCCACGGCGCCAACGGAAATCGCCTGCCCGTAGTATCGTCGGTCCGCCAGCCGAACTTCGACAGGGCCGCAGCGCGCATCACCTCACCGATCTTGATGGCGTCTTCAATACGTGGAAGCGGACGACCCTCCAGCAGGTAGCGGGCCACGGTGGGCAGCTTCCGCGCAGGGCCCGACCTCACCGGTCGACTTTGAATCCGAGAGAGAACGCCGGGTCGGGCATCGGGGGCTCGGGCGTAGATGGCCTCGTACGCTGCGGGCGGTCGGTTCCACTTGCGTTGCTGAAGGTCCGCCGTGTCAAGAGAGATCGCGTCCAAGAGACGTTCCGGAAGCGTGTCGACGCCACCCCTGCCCTTCGTACGAAAGGATTTGTGCACCTTGCTCTGCAGTACGCGCGGGGTGAGCGGTTTTTTCGACAAGACCCGGATGTTCTCAGCCTCGCGTTCGATCAGACGCTTCCGTAATTGTCGATACGAGTCGGTGGACCGCGGCACGAGCACGGTGTGCGCGTCTCCCTCGAATCCGGACTCGGCGGGGCCGCAATTCGGGTCGCCTCGGGCCTCGGTCAGAACTCGGCATTCGGTCCAGCTCTCGGCTCTCCCCAGGTACCCGATCCCGGCGGCAAGGTCGTCCGCGAACTCCAGCGGTCCCTCTTCAAGTGTAAGCTCCGGCCATCGCACCTCCACCTCCGCTCCGTCCGGGAGATGCAGGAAAGCGTCGAAAACGAGCTTCCTGGTTTCCGACTTGCCCCTTGGAACAGGCATGTAGTGGCGTACGTGGGAATGAACGGCGCCTGGGGGAAGGCGGTATACCGGTGGCTCTTCGGCGAGCGTGTCGATCAACTCTTCCAGATGAGATTCGCTCCAGCGCACGCGGTCGGTCTTGCGCCAGTAGCAGGCGATGAGCGCACGGAGGATCCGCCAGGGCTCCGGCGGCCAGGCCACATCGGCTTCGTTGACGTTCCTTCCCCACGGAGTGGCGTGGTACCGTCCGGTCGGAAAGCGAAAGGCGAACCCAAACACCGAACCTACTTCCGGTAGGTGACGGTGAAGACACGGCTCTTCCCGAAAAGTCCCTGCTTGTTGATGTTCCGAATGAGTTCGGGAAGTTCGGACTCGATGGCGTCAAGAACGGGCAGCTCGAAAGCTGTCGGGCGGGTCACCCGGACTGCGACCAGGTCGAGATCGCAGGCGGTCCTGAAGCGCAAACCTTGGTCCAGAAATCTTCGGATCTTGAAGAGGGCAAGCAGGATCAGGAGCCGGGTCACTTCGTTCCCCAGACCGTAGCCTCGAATCTGTTGGAGGTCGAGGTTGAAGTAGGCGGTGATGTGCGCGGCCGTCCACTCCTCGCGCATGAACGGCACGTTACCGAATCCCTTGGCCGTGTCCCCCTTCGGGTCGACCGAGTCGTTCTTGACCCCGCCGCTGATCGCCCGTACCGCCCCATCGGCTTCCACGAAAGCTGAAAGCGAGCGAGGTAGACGAAGCCGCCCGCCCGCCAACTGCTTCTTAGCAAGGAACACCCCGTGCAGCAGTGCGTTCGCATCGAACTCCAGAAGCACTCTGGCGAGCTCGCGCAGGTCAACCCGTCCCTGCTCGAACTTTGCCAGCCGCTCCTTTAGGATGTCGAAGACCGTCCTGTCTTTTCCTTCGAGGATGTAAGGAGAATTCAACCGGTGGGCCTCGATCAGCGAATTCGTCATGTGCTCCCCGTCGCCGTCCTTCACCACCACCACCGGCAGACCGCGCAGCGGTCCCACCCAGTCTTCCCCCACACCGTCCCAGCAGACGGCTTCGAGGCGATTCGCCATCGACTGCGCGCTTTCGACGAGCACTGTCTGTCCGGTACCGTCGGGCGACTCGTAGACCGCGTGGCCGAGATTCGGGAAGCCGGTCGGCTGGAATCGGCTCCCCTGAATCGGTCGTAGCCCGGCCTCGAGCAGGAGTCGCGGTGCGTGCTCGAGATGAGTGAGGTCAATCGGCATTGGTTGTTTCCTCCGGTGAGAGGTGTGCGCTGTCGGGAAGTGCGCCGGGGTAGGCTCGGCGAAGTAGGCTCGTCAAGCCTCGGTCGGCGACGGGAATGAGAAGGGCGGCGGCCAAGCGGTCGGGTCGTATGCCGACGCCGATCCGGCCGTGCTGCCAGGTGTTCGCGCCGCTGCCGGATCCGGTCGAATCGTATGCCGAGATCAAACCCGACGACCGAACCCTCGCAAAGGCCAGACGGACTACTCGACCGACGGCGCGGCCGTCCCTGCTCCCTCCACCCGCCCTTAGAGAGGCGAGAAGGTTGGGTGGCACGGGGATGGCCCCCTCCGTTGGAATCGCACCTATCCGGCGGAGTTGGTCATTGGGAGCGAATATGGGTTTGAGGGCCGAGTAGGCGAAAGGCAGGGTGGCTCTCGACGGACCCGCCCTCGGTTCCGGTGCCCGAAACCGGACGGGATCCGCCCAGACCATCCCGGCGAGAAGGTCTTGGCAGCGGTCGTCGTCGAAGTCGGCGGTGAGGAATGCCCCCACGTCCGACAGCCTGGCGAAGCTGGCACCGGCGAACGGTTTGTCGTCCAGGCCTCGAACCGACGTTTCGACGATGCGGCGCTCAAGGACGGCGACTAGGTTACGCATCAGTTCTCCATGACCCCACACTACGGTCGGCGGGTTTTCGGCGGTGGACCAGTTGCGACGGCGTCTCAGGTGCCAACCTCTGAAGAAAGTCGATCGTTCGAAGCCCTCGCCTCCGTCGGTCAGCGGTGCCAGGTGCGCGGCCATTGGCGGGATCCTCCAGTACCGAGTGCCGAGTCCCGTCGATCCTGAAGAGCGTCCGGGGTTCGTGGATGGGATGCCGATCCCGGCGATCGCCGCAGCAACGCGGAATTCCGGACTGCCGTCGTCGGCTCGCAGCAGCCACGAACGTGAGAGGAGCGGCGGCGGAGCCACCGTTTCGCGGACCGACGGTCTATCGCCCGTCAACCGCGCCAGCCTACCGACGGCCTCTATCGCCGCCCTTACGGAGGAGGGCGGGCATTCGGGCTCCAGCAGCGAGAACAACGAGTCTTCTAGCGTCTTGATCGCATTCCGCGTCGCCGCCGGCTGGTTGTCCTTCCGGCCGGATCGTCGGATTCGTCCGAGCCAGCCTCCCCGGTCTAGGTCGGCCACCAGCGCCGCGCCGTTGGAGGGTGCCGCGCGTCGGCGGTCCAGTGCCGCCGCGTAGTAGCTCTTTCCGGCTCGCTGGAAGAACCCGAAGCGCTGGAACTCCGAGAATCCCCGGTTGACACCGAGGGTGGCCAGCGCTCGCGCGAAGTCGAGCCCGTCGCTCGCCGTTCGACCGCCCGACGTCGCGCGCCCTTCGGCGAAGAGAGCTCGAACCTCAATGAACCGAGCGGGCCGGGTCCAGATCGGTGCCCAGAATTCGGCCCTCGCGTCCGCCTCGTTCGACACGCCGCCCCAGCCCGCTCCCGACGCCCCGACCGTGAAGGGGGCGCTGGCCCGCGAGAGGGCGTTGCTCTGGTGCCGACGAGTCGCTGCCGAAGCGAAGGTGACCGCTCCCTCAAGCATGAGCACGAAATCCCAAGGGTTGACGGTGGCATCGCCCTCGTAGCCGGTCGACGCGTTGGGTCCTCCCGCCGAGCCCGGTGAGAATTGTCCCACCGCCGCATCGGTAAGATCCTGGATCGGAGAACCGAAGAGCGAGTTTTCGAGGAGGCCCGCGCAGACGAACGACGGATCTCCCGTGGTTGCGTTGAAGAGACCTGGTGTCCGACCGTTCGAGACCAGCCGCTGCATGAAACCGGTGGTGAAGTCGAGCCGACCGTCGTTTCCGCCGGTTCCCAGCAGCGGAGGGAACCGGAGACCGTCTGCGGTTAGGACGAGAGCCGCATCGAGCCATGGCAAGGCGGCCGGCGGAAGGCTGCCGCGCAGTGCGGCGACCAGCTCCTTCTTCACCGCTCCTCGCAGGCGCGCCTGCTTGGATGTCCTTGGCTTCCGGGCCTCATCGGGTTCGGCGTCAGGAACGGGGAGAGGCAGCCCGAAGCTACCCAGCGTCTCCGTCGCAATCCGCAAGGCTTCCGAGAACAGAGCAAATCGGGTCGCGACCTCGGGCGAACTCAGGGGCCCGAAGCCGTCGCGGTTGTCCTCGGGATAGAATCCGCTGCCTCCGTTCCATGGCGCGATCACCGGGCTCGGCGCGTAATCCTTCAGGAAGAAGCTCAGCAGATCGTCGCGTCCGAGCGAGGTCCGTAGATGCAAACGCTCGTCCTGCCACCATCCGCGTGCGCTCGCGTCGGCAGCCTTGCCGAACGCGCTGTTGATCGCGGACGAGATGATCCGAAGCGTCCCCAGCGCCTTCAGGTAGGACGAGAGCGGGGTGGGCGAGCAACCCTCGAGCCTCAACCCGTCAGCGGCCATCGCGGCCTCCCGACCCTTGCTCGGCGGAAGCTCGCCAGTCGGCGAGTCGCAGAATGGTCTCCAGCCAAGCCAGCCGGAACGGACCGTGGTATCTCAAAAGCTCCCTGGTCCGCTCTGTCCAGCTCTCTCGGGTCGTTTCGTCCCAGCCCAGCTCCATGATCGAGAGGTTCAGGCGGCCGCCCGGCCAGCGTTCGGTCGCATCGAGTTCGACGGGCGGGAGTTCGTCGCCCTCCCAGATGCCCCTCGCAAACCTAGCCGCGAGCCTTTCAGGTTCAGTCGGAGGGGACTCCTTCGGTAATGCGCGAAGGTTCATCCGAACCTTTCCGTGGTGCGCGGCGATCAGGTAGGCGCAAAGATCGGCCTCGCGAGACCATCCTTCGTGCCCGAGGAACGCAAGCGCGGAGGCCAGTTCGTGTCGGAAGTAGGCGCGTTTGTGGCGCACGCCGCCCTTCACCGTCTTAGCTAGGAGCACTCCATCCGGAACTCTTCCGTTGAGGCCCTTCCGCATCGTCGCTTGGAAGACCTCATGTGCCTTGCCAAGATCGTGCCAACGCGCGGCCCGGACCAGCAGACACCGAGTAGCATCGTCCGTCCCGAGTTCGTCGCAAAGGCTAGAGACTTCGCTGGCCACTTTTTTCAGATGATCTGTGAGTCGCACCGGGCGTCCGGTCGAGCTGCGTGGGTCGTCGTCGTGTCCCTCGGATTCGCCCTCCTGGTCCCGGGTCGCACCTAGGGCGTCCTGAAACGCGGGAGTCGATTCGGTAGACGCCCCCGGAGTACCGGGCATTCCGGGTGTCCCGACCGGATCTGGGCGGTGCCTCCGGTCGCCGGTGAAACCGAGAGTTTCACCATAACCACCTGCCCTCACATCTGCAAGTACGGTCATTCCCGGCCGGAGCGTATCGTGGTGGTAGAGGGGGGTCCAGCCCGGTGGAGTCGATTGCGTTTGCTGCTCCTTCCTCCGCCATTGAGGATCGCGAACGAAAAAGACGGCGCCTAGGCTCTTCTTCGCGTTCCGGACCCAAGCTTTCGCCTGCCCGACCGGTAGGGCGCAGAGTTCGCGGGCTTCCGGTTTAGGCGGGTCGGCGTCTTCGACCGGAAGTTCGCGCCAGAAAACTCTTAGGTCGGTGTCGTCCGAGTCTCTGACGAAGGGCGATACGTCCACGTCGAAGCCGGTGAGGTCCGCGTCGGTATCGAAGAGATCGTCAAGGTCATTGCGTCGGATGACGTTCAACGTCGGATCGATTTCCCCAATATGCGGAAGATGGACCGGAGCCGCGTCCGTGAGCCCGATCAACCTCCTGCGGGCGTCCCGGAGTCGGTCGACCTCGTACGGGAGGGAGAGGGTCTTATTGAGCTTCTCGGCCTGTTTGCTTTCCTCGTCGATCGACCTGAGAAGGTCGATCCAGAAGATTCGGGCGCCGCCCTTCACCTCGGCCCGGCGGTTGGCCCTTCCGAACCTCTGCACCATCGACGCCCAGGGCGCCAGTTCCGTGAACATTGTCGTCGCTGAAATGTCCACTCCGGCCTCGACCGCCTGAGTAGCGATCACGATAATGTCCGAGGAACCTCCCTGCTCGAGGAATTTGGACATCTCCCGTTTCCGGTCGGGCGGGCGGAAACGGGAATGCAGAAGAGCGACATCGGCGCGAAGATCTTCCCTAACCGCCAGCCTATGTCTGACCTGCTCGTGTAGCTCTTGGGCACGTTTGACCTGGTTCAAGATTGCCAAGGTCATGGTCCCCGGTCGGTGAGCCTCGACAACGGAGTCCGCGAGCCGCTCCAGATACGCCTTGCGTTCGGGAGATGCGGCCGACGCCGGTGCGTCGCCGATCCTCCAAAGACGTTTCGGCGCCTCGGTCAGTCTGCTCAGCCTGTCGTCGACTTCGTTCGTCGGATCTACCCTGAACACCTTGTTCGGCTCGGGATGGTCCACGGTCGCCAGCCATTCCGGTTTGAGCGTCGCGGAGATCCAAAGGCTCCTGGACTGAGCCGACGACCGGTATTCGGGAGGAACCGATGCCCCCCGGCGAGCCGGAGCCGTCCATCGCACCGCGTCGCCCTCGACGGCCTTCTCCATCGAACGCACGTGTTCCATGCGACGGAAGGCCTCGAGCTGGGCGGAGGTCGCTCGCCCGGCGCCCATGAGCTGGACCTCGTCGAAGATCCACTGGGCGTCCTGATGCAGCATCGCGAACTCCATCGGCCAGATGGCGCGGGAGGACGCATATCCGCGCATGAGGGCCCGGCTGAGCAACATGTCCTGCGTGCCCACGATGATCGCAGGGTTCTCCGGGGTCTCAAGCCACCTGCCTGAATCGACGCCCCCCATCAATACATGGAGGCCGCCGGGGCGTGGGAGTAGGGCTTGGGGATCCAGGACATCGGCTTCGATGCGCTCGAGCCATTCGTGAATCTCGCCGCATATCTGATCGACGAGCGTTCGCATGGGGAGGCACCAGACGAGTCGCCTCGGCGTGCGTTCGGGCCGCAGGAGTCGTTGATGCGCCCAGGCCAGGGTGACTCCGACGGTCTTACCCGATCCGGTGGGGGCGATCAGGACCTCCGGCCACTCGCCTTCCGCGAGTCTCCGCTGCCAGGCATACGGTTCGCACGCTTTGCCGAAAGCCGTGGCGAAGAGCTTGCCGAAGTCGGTGCACGGTTGGGTCGTGTCGGTCAACGGACGCGACCTACGTTAAGACCCGGTCAGGACCGATGTGGCTGCAGTCCGTGAGGGTGCCGGTGGGCCCGTTGCCGTACGAGGCGTCGACGGTGAAGCAGGTGCGG
>JAGWBQ010000019.1:0-1070 GCA_021295815.1 Gemmatimonadota bacterium
ACGGGGACGGTGCGCTCCTTGTAGGGAACGGCGGGGACGCTCCCGAGCAGCCTTCCCTCGGGATCGAAGAACTCCCAGCGGTTGCCTGCGGTGCGGATCACTTCGACCCACAGATTGCCATCGGGGGAAACGAAGATCTCGTTGATGAAGGACTTGCGAGGCGGCCGGGTGTAGGTCCGGGGGTTGCAGGAACCGCCCGGATACCGCTCCATGGCCTCGTCGAACTCCGCACTGCCCGCGTCCCATTCCTCGTCCGAGATCGGCTCGGGCGGCAGCGTGCGCTCGATCACCCGCAGGGTATCGCTCTCGCCCTGCGTGACGGCGATCCGGTAGAAATAGCCCCAAGCGGAATACATGACACCCCCGGAAGCCGGGTGCTGCACGAGTTTTGCCGCCGTCGTGTTAGGGTAGACGCCAACTCTTCCTTCCCAGGTGCAGAAAACCGGCTCGACCTGCCCAGGAAGGTCGGCTGGAACAGGCAGGAAGGGCACGGTATCGCCTGTGGCTCCGCTGCCATCGAGGCCCACCCACTGAGCGCCAGCATCAGGATCGAATGAAAAGCGGAAGACCTCATTCTCGCCGACGGGGTAGAAGCGAATGACCGCATTCGACCCGGTCAGACCTCCCGTGGTCCTTCTTGATCCGAGCCAGTCGCCGCCAACCGAAAACTCGCCGATGCGCCCTTGAGGCGGATCGAAAGTGAGGAGCCGGTCCCCGACCCAGGCGATGGAATAGATGCTCCTGAACTCACCAGGCCCTTCGCCTTGACCGCCAAACGTCCGCACGTGCGCGCCGTTGAAACCGAAGACGCGGATCTCGGAGTTCAGGCCGTCGGCAACGTACACGGTCTCATCAGGGCCGAGAGCGACGGCATTGACCCGACCGAACTCGTCGGGAGTCATCTGTTCGGTCAGAGAGTCGGGTCCGATCGAGACGACCGGGGTAAGTTGCCATCCGGGTGGCGTGCCGGTGTTGGTGACGTGGACGACGCCGCCTACGGTGTCGAAGGTGGTGGCGAGGTCGCCACCGCCAGCAGTTGAGGTCCCCTGATCGCAGGCTGCTGCCAAGGT
>JAGWBQ010000019.1:1123-6440 GCA_021295815.1 Gemmatimonadota bacterium
GATCGTCGTGAGGGAAGGGGCACCGAAGGATAGACTTGAACCCCGGTCCCTGCAAGGTCGGCAGCAAGTGGAGGATGCGGGCAACCTGGCGGTAAGCAAGCCATCACGGCACCGCACCTTGCAGCTCGTTGTGCCCGACATGCAGCCATTGGAGTCCGTGGCGGCCCGGCCCGAGTAGCTCGACCCTTGCGCAACCCTGAGGCCGCACGTAACGTCTTACCAAGCGACAGTTCTTCGGCTTTCCGCCTCATTCAGTTCAGGAGTGCCCCACATGGCCGCCCCCCCTCTTACCCTAACCACACTCTTGGCCTTGCTCGTCTTGGCCTGCGACATCACCGACGTTGCGGCAATAGTCGTTCCTCAGACCATCGTGGAGACCGATTCCCCCCGCGAGGCGGAACTGGTGCTCGCCGACGAGCCGCTGGTGCGCGTGGGCTCGCTGGATGACCCCGACGAATACCTGTTCAGCAACATAGAAGGCGGCATCCGGCTGGAGGACGGCAGCATCGTCGTGGCGGACGAGCAGAGCTACGAGATCCGGATGTTCGACGCTCGGGGCCACCATGTTTGGACAAGCGGACGGCAGGGTCGGGGGCCGGGCGAATACGGAGGAGTCCGGTTGCTTCGGGGCTGTCCGGGAACAGCGATCACGGTGTTCGACTGGAATCTGGACCGCATCACGAGGCTGGACCGAGACGGCAAGGTGATCGACACTCGGGCGCTTGCCCGGACCGGAGTGCAACCGTATGGCAGCCCCACCTGCTCGCCCGACGGCGATCTGGTCTTCGTTGGGTGGCCGGACAGCGAGCGGGACGTCCGCCAGAGGGCGGCCGTGGGTGAGATCTATCGTTGGGAGATGGCGGTGAGTTGGGAACGGGACGATGGCGTAGTCACCTTGGCCGAGGGAATCCCCGGAACGGAGCGCCGCAGATACGACGGCGGTTCAGGCCCGGCGAATTGGGGCAGGAGCTTGGCCTTCGCGGCCACGCCGACCGGCGTGTGGTACGGCTCGGCCGACGACTACGAACTCGAACACGTTGACTGGACCGGCCGTATAACCCGCGTCGCACGGTGGGCAGGCCCGGCCCTCGAAGTCACCGGCGCGCATCTGGACCGGTACCTAAGTGCCTATCTGGCGCGATACGATACCCCTGCGGGGCGGCGGCACTTCGAGCGGGAGCGCTGGCCCGGCATTCGGGACGGTCTTCCGAATCGCGTCCCCGCCTATGAATCGGATGGGCTCCTGACTCTGCCGGACGGCAGTGTTTGGGTCACTGTCTACGGCTGGTCGACGCCGCAGCGGACACTCCACCTGTTGGGTCCGGATGGGCTCTGGCTTCGTGGGGTCACCATCCCGGCTCACTCGACTCTCCTCGACGCGGGCTTAGACTGGGTGCTCCTGCTTGAGCGCGGCGAATTCGATGAGCAAAGCGTGGCCGTCGGGCCTCTGAGCCATTCACGGAGGCGGCGGCCTATCGCTACGTGACGTAATCGCACCACGCCTGCATGACCTCCGCACGGCACTCCAGCAGGTCGGACCGCTGATACGCCTGAACCACCCTGCTTCGCGGAACGTGGGCGAGGCAGGCTTCCGCGACCTCTGCCGGAACGCCGGTCTCGGCCATCCACGACCGCGCTCGACCGGAACCCGTGAACCGTCGAGGCGACCCCGGCTCTTCGAAACACGCGCCCTGGCTCGTTCCTCGCCAACAGCCCGCCGGTCTTCGAGGGGAACACCAGCGACGACGCGGGAGACAGCGTCCGCGCCCGCTCGAGCACATCGAGCGCGCCCGTGGAGACGGAATGTCGACTCCCAGCGCCATCGGCTCATGAACGACCGGGCGGTATCTGGCGGTGAGCGTCGCCCAGAGCCTTGTCCCAACCGCCGAATCGCGAGCCGCCGCGCCCCGATCCGTTGGGCCAGCCAGGGCTGGCTCATGACCCGCGTTACACATACCCCATTTCATACATCGGGGCTGGCGAGGGACTCCGCCCCCATGATCCCCGAGAGAGGGCGCGCTCCAGATCCCGACCGGGCCGTTGCGCGGATCAGGACCGGCTGTCAGCACTGCTAACTGTTGTCCGAGAATCGCCCTCCGCGATTCCGGCACACAAACGTCGTGCATGCGCCGAATCCTCCGCCTTCCCTACGGACTACTGTCCAACCGGTCCGGTTCAATTCACGACCGATCAAGCGGTTGAAAAATCCGTGGCCAACGAGGATTATGCAGCCATGTTCCATTGCGCGACTTGTGAGCGCCTCCGCAGCGCGACGCGCGCGCCCTGCAGGCATTGCGTAGCTCTCGGCCTGTTGATGGATCCCGAGCATCCAAAGGATGCGCGCAATCATGACCGCGGCCGAAAAGCGCATCGCCAAGCCGCAAAGCGGCAGCCTGGTGGGCAGCCCCGCTTCGCGATAGAGCGTGTCGGTAGCCGCCGCTGCGCGATGCGGGAAGAACAGCCTCGCGGACTCGACGGAACGCCGCAGATTGCTCGTCACCACCTGAACGCTGCTCCCGTCTCCGCCCTCCGGGTCGATGTAGTGTGTCATGATTCTGCTGCCCTTCCGCCCGCCGTCTCGCGTCCGTTTGATGCCTGCCTCATCATAGGCGGCCAACACGGCACCCATGTCCGAGGTACAGACTCGCATCGAGCTATCGAAATCAGGTTTGGCATGCCGCTTCAATACGATCATCTGCATTGGTAGCGGGGATCTCGGCGGTGCCGCATGATGCTGGACGTCCTACATCCTGCCCATTCGCTTTGCAGGACGCAAGATCGTCGCCCAGCCATCGGTGAGGACGCTGGAAAAGCGCGGACCGACCACCGGGGCCGGGGGTCCTTGACCACGACGATGCGCGCTATGGGGTAGATGCGGCGCGCCTCGAGCTCCATCAGGAGTTGGTGAAGGTCGGAGATCGTCGCGCGCGCCGTGGCTCCGCTCTCGTTCGCGAGCGGCAACTGCGAACGGTGACTGACCCTCCCGGCCGCGTCCTTGATCGATCACGAACGAATTGATCTCGCTCCCGGCCGCGAGCTGCATGAGCTCTCTGGAGCGCCGAGCCGAACCGGCCGCCGGCATGTTGAGTTTTCAACGATTTTGCGTTATCATTCGATTTGACCTGCGCCGAGCCGTGAGGACCGGACGAGAACACCACCGAATGGAGCACCAGTATCGTGAGTCAACTTCCGCCGCTGAGCAGACGCGAACGCGAGGTAATGGATGTCCTGTACGAGCTGGGGCGCGCCACAGCGGTCCAGATACGGCAACGCCTGGCCGATCCGCCGACCGATTCGGCCGTCCGATCGATCCTACGCATACTCGTCGGCAAGCGACATCTGGAACGGACGCCGGAGGGTCACCGTTACGTCTACTCTCCGACCATGCCCGTCATGCGGGCACGACGCTCCGCCATGCACCGCGTTCTGCGGACGTTCTTCGGGGGCAGCGTCGAGGGCGCGGTCGCCATGCTCCTTGAGCTTGGCGAAGGCGATCTTTCTCCAGACGAGCGCGAGCGCATCAGGAGGATGATCGATGAAGCCGAGGAGGATGGACGATGATCGGCCTGTCCGTCACTGTCGCCATAGCCATCGGTCTGGTTGCGAAGGTCACGTTGGTCCTCTCCGTCGCCCTTGTCCTCGCATGGTTTGCGAGACGCGGTTGCGCCAGGACCCTGCATTTGCTGTGGACGACGACCTTCGCGGTGCTGCTCATGCTGCCAGTGCTGACTCTGCTGGCCCCGGCGTGGGCGCTTCCCATTCTTCCCGCCCGGAATACCGCAATCGAGCACCTTCTGCCAGACAACACGGCGAGCGAGCCATCGGCGACGGCTGATTCTCCCAGCGCGGGCCGCCAACCAAATCCGGTGGCTTCATTCCCGGCCGGATACCTGCCGTCCCCTCCTCGGGCCGACGGTTCGATCCCGCTGACCGCCGCCCCAGGCGTGTTCCTCATCTGGGCGCTCGGCTGCGGGGCTGGGCTCGTCTCCCTCTGTGTCGCCGCCCTTCGTTTTCGAAAGCTCGTTCGGAGGGCGGTTCCGATTCGTGATCCGGACTAGATACGGTCGACGGATATGCTCCGGCACAAGGTGCGCGTACGCGCCGACGCTCGGATCCTGTCCAGTGCCCAAGTTTCCACGCCCATGACGGGCGGTCCGCTGAGACCCGTGATTCTACTTCCCGCCTCCGCTAGGAGCTGGACATCCGGCCGACGCGAGGTGGTCGTGTCGCATGAACTGGTGCATGTACGTCGGAGGGATGCGCTGTGGCGACTCGTGGCCGGTGCCGTGGTCGCGCTGTACTGGTTCCACCCCCTGAGCTGGCTCGCATCGCGGCTCGCGGCCGCCGCGAGGGAGCGCTCGTGCGACGAGGAAGTCCTCGCCCTTGGCCTACGCCCTTCAGCATACGCCCGCCACCTCTTCTCACTGGCGTCCGAGATTGCCTCCGGTCCGCCCGTCCTCTCGCTGCCCGTGGTACAATACCTTCATTTGGAGAGCAGAATCATGTCCATTCTCACGCTGCATCGCCCGCGTTTTTCGAGAATCCGCACCTATGCCGCGCTGGCGGTAGTCGGTGGGGTGGGGATAATTGCAGCCTGTGCCAGACCCGTCCGCATGGACCCGGTCGCAAGCCCCACGCCTCAGGCTGAGACCGCGCGTCTCCCCGAACGTCCGACCGACAACTCGGCTCCCGCAACGATTCCGGCGCCGGCGCCCGCGCCGCTGTCCGACAGGACGCCGGCAGAGCCCGCCGCGACGGGTCCCATTCCGGCTGCCCCGGCTGTGCCGGAAGCCCTCGGCCCACAGGAGATCGAGTGCTGGCCGGGGAGTTTCACGGGGACAATGAAGAACCGTGAGTTGACGATGGTACAGGTGTCCGTAGACGGGATGTCGCTCTGCATGTACACGAGCGGAGATGTCGCGATGACCGGAGACGGCACGGCGGTCGCGAGCATGGATCCGGGCAGTCGGCTGGTGCTTCAGTCACAGGCCCAAAGCCTTCACCGGATGGCGATCACCTCCGGCCCAAGCGGCTTGGAATACGAGTGGAGCATCGATGGCCGCTCCCAACCCTTCGACGACGTAGCCCGCGACTGGCGCGACCTGATGTTGACCGTGTTGGTGCGCTCCCAAGAGGCCTGGAAGTTGCGCGGTAAGGGAAGGCAGCATGCGCCGGGAGATAGCGTCCCACGAACGGCACGTCGCGAGTCTGCGTCGCGAGATCGCGTCTCACGAACGGCACGTCGCGAGTCTGCAACGCGGGATAGCGTCCCACGAGCGACACGTCGCCGGTCTGCGTCGCGAGATCGCGTCTCACG
>JAGWBQ010000019.1:6475-46379 GCA_021295815.1 Gemmatimonadota bacterium
TGCGTCGCGAGATCGCGTCTCACGAACGACACGTCGCGAGTCTGCAACGCGGGATAGCGTCCCACGAGCGACACGTCGCGAGTCTTCGCCGCGAAATCGGGGGCCATGAACGGAGGGTCGCAGGCCTGCGACGGGGGATGGCCCGGATGGTATCCGCTGGAATGGAAGAGGCGTTGCAGGCAACGACACGGGCTCTGGAACAACTCGACTTGCGAGAACTGGACGCGGTGGCCCAAGCACTGGCTGAAGAATTCGGCGAAGTCCGGCTTCGCGCATTGGACGACGACGTAAGGCAAATCGTGGAAGCCGGGTCGCGGCTTCGGGAAGAAACCCAGGACGAAGTCGTCAGGCAGTTGACCGACATGCAAATCGAAATAGTGCGGGCCGAGGGCGAGGTGCGATCCACGCGTCAAGCCATCGGCGAATACGATCTGGACCAACAAGTGGGCGACATCGGACGGGAGATCGGGCGGTATGATCTCGAGAGGAAGGTCCGAGACATCGAGGCCCAGATCGAGCGTTACGACCTGGACGGGAAGGTTCGAGACATCGAGGCCCAGATCGAGCAGTACGACCTGGACGGGAAGGTCCGAGACATCGAGGCCCAGATCGAGCAGTACGACCTGGACGGGAAGGTCCGTGGCATCGAGGCCCAGATCGAACAGTACGACCTGGACGGGAAGGTCCGTGGCATCGAGGCCCAGATCGAACAGTACGACCTGGACGGACGGGTCAGGGCGATAGAAGCACAGATCGCGGAATGGGATGCAGACGGTCGCGCCGAGGCAATCGAACGGTCGATCCAGGACGATGTCGCCGCGCTGCGGCGCCTGATCCACGCAACCGAGCGTAGGCGCTGATCATGAAACGGATTTGGACGCTGCTCGTCGTGGCTTGGGTAGCCCTGACCGGCTGCGAAGACACCGGATCTCGGAGCGGCTGGACAACTATGCGAGACACCTTGCCTTCCGGCACGGTCCACGTCACCAACATCCCGGCGGCGAACGTATTCCCCGCTTGGACTCTGGTCGAGGAGCTGCGCGTCGGCTCCCGCGAAGGCACCGGACCTGACGCGTTCGCCCGTCTGAAGGGTCTCGTGGCGCTGGACGGCGGAGGCTTTGCAATCTTGGATTCCCAGATTCAGGAACTGCGGGTCTTCGGCCCCGATGGCGCTCACATCGCGACTCATGGCGGGAAGGGGCAGGGGCCCGGCGAGTTCGTGGACGCGAACGGACTCATGCTCGACTCCAGCGGGCGTCTCTGGGTCCCGGACGCGCGCAACGGACGAATGTCGGTCTTCGATCCCGAGGACGGCTTTGTCGAGTCCTTTCCGTTCGCCGACGGCAACTTCAACGCGACCTGGAACGGCGCCATAGCGGACGGCAGCCGCATCTACCGGCCTTGGCGGACGGGCAACCGGAGGCTGCTTCGCATCTTCGACTTGACCATGACCCAGGTCGATTCAATTCCGCTGCCAAGCGATAGCCCGGAAGACGAAGAGTTCGATCCCGCAAACCAACCCGGCGCTTTCTACCAAGAGCTGGGCGGCGGCTACATGGCGTATTCGATCCCCTTCTACGCGAACCAAGTCCGCTACATCGGTCGGCGGGGCGACTTCTGGTCCAACCGGGACGGAGACCCGGCATACCGCTTCCAGCGTTGGCTACCGGGCGGTGACACGACCCTCCTCGTCGAGACCCGACGACCTCCCATAGCCGTACCCACCGTCGAGCGTGACTCCGTCATCGATATGATGAGGGAGATGACCTCCAGCATGGGCGCGGGCGAATGGGACTGGTCCAGGGTGCCAACGGTCAAGCCCGCCGTGGAGGACATCTTCGAGTCGGACGAAGGCAACCTGTGGGTCCGCACGCCTGCGGCGGACGGCGGAGTCCTTTTTGACGTCTACTCGCGGGACGGCACCTATCTCGGAACGGCCAGCTTGGGACCCGATCTCAACCTCTTTGACCGGGTTGCCCCGGTCGTGCGCGGCGAACTGGCGTGGCTGGTCGTCACGGACGAGTTCGACGTGAACTACGTCGTTCGCGCACGAATCACGCCCAACCGACGCTCCCCATCCTCAGAGCCGGCAGGCTTTGTCCTCGGGCTAGCTAGTTCCCATTGGCCACCCGCCAGGCCTCGAGCGCCTCGTGTCGCTCCGAGGCCGGTACGATCACGCCGCCGACCCTGATCTCGAACTCCTCCTCCCACCTGTCGTCAGCGCCGATAGGCCGGAGCGCCTCCTCCGTGTATCGACTGCCGGGGTGCCAGAGGATCCACTCGTGGACTCCGGCGTCGTAAACCGCCTGGATCTGGGCCCTCACCTCGGAGGGGCCGTACTCGGGTGCGATGTAGCTTAGGTCGAAGTCCTGGAGCCAGGGTCTTACCATGCCCGCGCCTTCGATCATCGCCGAATTCCGAACCGCGTCCCGTATCGCTCGGTTGACGATCTCGTACGGAAAAAAGTTGGGCTCGTCGAAGCCGAAGCTCCCCTTCCAGTAGTGGTTGGGGTAGACCATGGGCAGAGCGACGTCGACCACGTCTATGAATTGCCCCCAGACCTGCCCGATGCCCACGTCCCGCCCGGAGGTGGTGACCCCGAAGACATCGGCGGTTACGGTCGTCCCGTACTCGGCGAGCCGCTCGCGACTGTGTTCCAGAAATGCGCGGATGACCTGGGGGTGGGAGCGTTCGTCCTTGCCCGGGAAGACCGCCCGCGCCAGTTCCGAACGCGGCGCGTCGGGCAGGCGGATGTAGTCCCACTGTATCTCCGGAAATCCGGCCAGCGCGGCCTCTTGCGCGAGGGCCAGCGGATACTCCCAGCTCTCCCGGTTCCAGGGATTGATCCACACGACGCCGGAGCCGTCTTTCCACACCCCGCCTGCGGTGTCCTGGATGGCCAGGTCCGGCCGGTGTTCTCCCAGCAGTGGGTCCTTGACCACGACGATGCGCGCTATGGGGTAGATGCGGCGCGCCTCGAGCTCCCTAAGGAGTTGGTGAAGGTCGGAGATCGTCGCGCGCGCGGTGGCTCCGATCTCGTTCGCGAGCGGCACCTGCGAACGGTGACTGACCCTCCCGGCCGCGTCCTTGATGTCGATCACGAACGAATTGATCTCGCTCCCGGCCGCGAGCTGCATGAGCTCTCTGGAGCGCCGAGCCGAACCGGCCGCCGACATGTTCAGGTAGATGCCGCGCACGTGCTCGGGCTTCTCGAAGACCGGCCGCGCGACCCCGGCAGCCGGAGTCGGCAGGGCCGGACGGACGAGCTCGCCGAAATCCTCCGGCGCCCCGGCCGCCGGCTCCAACTTCAGGAGCGACATGACCGACGGCTTCGCCCGGTAGCGTTCGTCTCCCGGTCCCTCGGAGCGCACGAAACCGGAGCTGCCGTCAAGCCTTACGCCCAGTCCGGACCCTTCGAACGGGGCTTGGGCCGCCTCGGCGACCTCCGTTCCGGAGTCGAGCGCGGGAGGTGCGGGCTGCGACCTGCCGGCGTCGTCGGAGCCCGGGGGTCCACAGCCCGGCAAGAGAAGCAGGGCCAGCGTCGAGAGGAACGCGCAACCTCGGCCTTGACGCGGCGAGACGGGCAATCCACGAGCTGTCGGCATCGACATCAGTACTTCGGCAGGGAGGGGTCCACCTCCTCCCGCCACCCCATCACCCCGCCTTCGAGATTGTACACGGCCGCGCGTCCTTCCCCGATAAGGAACGAGGTCGCCCAGCTGCCGCGGCCGCCCGTCTTGCAATAGACGACGACGTCGGGCGATTCGTCGTCGCGCCGCGCATCGATCTCCGTCAAGCGGTCGGGAAGCTCCCCCATGGGGATGCGGATCTGATCGCAATAGGGCAGGTCGGCTATCCGGCGCTCGAAGTGCTCGCGAACATCGACCACGACGGGCCCGGATCCTGCGTCGAGCCTGCTCTTCAGCTCGGCGGGCGTGATCAGGGGAAGTTCGGTTTCGGTCATGGGCAAGGGCTACCCCGGGCGGGTAGCAGGTTCCGGGAGCTCGTCGCCGTGCGGAGGTCGGGACGGGAAGCCACGTCGCACGGCGAAAACACGTTCCCCGTCGGTAGAGCAGCTCCGGACCCCGCGCAGGTTTTCAGCTTACGATACGCGTGCGGGACGGCAAAGCCACGGCCGGCAATCCCATCAGTTCCACCGCCTCGTTGAACCGCCGGAGTTCGTTCTCCAGCAGATCGGTGTAACGCCGGCGGACGCCTTCCCACTCCCCGAGCAGGGATTCGAGTCGCTCCAAGGTTCCGGGCTGGGGTTCGCCCTCGGCGCCGCCCGAGATGTAGCCGTCGGTTCCGGTGACGCGGCCGTAAAGCTCCAGCCACTGATTGTCGAGCCTGGGCGCGAAGCGTATCGGGTCCTGCCCCGAGCGGTTGCGGGTCTGCATGAGATCCTCGGTGACCTCGGTCGCCTTCCCGGTCAGCGTATCCGCCAACCCGGCGAGCTCGTCCTCGCGCTCGGCGGCGCGAACCCGTTCCATGACCGACTCCACCTGATCCCTGATCGACGCGAGGTCGTCGATCGTCCTTGAGATGGAGGTGATCGAGTCCCGCGCCAGCATCGCGACCCGGAACTGCTCGCGGTAGCTGGCCTGCGTCACTTCGGGGATGCGAGGATCGGGAAGCAGGCGGAGGGGCTCCTCGAGCACGGTCTCGGCCATGGTCAACCGTACGACGTAGTCGCCCGGCGGAGCCGAGACACCGCCCGTGTAGCCCCACTGCACCGAGCCTTCCGGCAGCTCGGGACCCGGGTAGCGGAGCGTCCAGGCGATCCGATTCAGGCCGGCTGTCGGCTTGATCGTCTCCGTATCCTCTTCCGCGTTCGCCGAGTCGGTGGTGAAGGTGCGGACCACCCTGCCCTCGGCGTCGAGCACCTGGATCTCCAGTCGCTCGGCGGCGGCATCGACCTGTTCGACAGCGGTCTCGGCCAGGTGGAAATGGATCTGGGCTCCCGCCGGCGGGGGATCGGGATTGAGCTCGGCGAGCCCGGCGAGTCCCAGGTTCGTGAGACGATGGACTTCCCGCGGCGCAAAGAGGTGGGCCTGGGCGGTCACCGCGTTCCGCATCTCCCTGAGTGGAGTGATGTCGTCCATGATCCAGAACGACCGGCCCTGCGTCGAGATGACGAGATCGCCGTGCGCGACCCGCATTCCCGTGACCGGAGTCTGCGGGAGGTTGCGCCGGAAGTCTCGCCAGTTGTCGCCTCCGTCGAAAGACAGGTAGACTCCGAACTCGCCCCCGGCGAAAACCAGGTCCTCGCTTCCGGGATCCTCGCGCACGGTCCTTATCGGGTGGTCCGCGGGAATGCCCCCGACGACGAGAGTCCAGGAAGCGCCGAAGTCGTCGGTGCGGAAGACGTAGGGCGCGAAGTCGTCGAGCCGGTAGCGCTGCACGGCCACCCAGCCTCGTCCGGGCCGGTGAGTCGAGAGCTCGATCTCGTCCACGGTGCCGAGCTCGGGCATGCCCGAAGGCGTGACCTCGGTCCAGCTTCCGCCACCGTCGCGCGTCAGGTGAACCCGTCCGTCGTCGCTTCCCGCCCAGATTTCGTCGGCGTCGAAGGGGCTCTCGGCGATGGAGAAGACAGTGTTGAATATCTCGACCCCCGTCACGTCCGCGTTGATCGGGCCTCCCGATTGCTCCTGGTGCGCCGGATCGTTCGTGGTTAGATCGGGGCTGATCGTCTCCCAGCTCGCCCCCTCGTCGCGCGAACGGTTGACGTACTGCGACCCGTGATAGAGCACGCGATGATCGTGACGGCTGACGACCATGGGCGAGACCCACTGGAAGCGGTGCCTGAGGTCTTTCGCCGCCATGCCGAGCTGGAGCTGCGGGTAGAGCATGATGTTGCGCCGTTGACCCGACGCCAGGTCGTAGCGGTCCATGACCCCGCCGTAGCAGCCGGCGTAGACGACATGCGGACGATCCGGATGGAGCGCGACCGGCCCGGTCTCGCAACCGCCGGCGTTGAGCCAGTGCTGCTTGGGGTAAAGGGTGTTGACGTCCGCCCAGGCGGGCACCGAGATGGTGGTGTTGTCCTGCTGTGCGCCGTAAAGACGGTAGGGGAAGGCGTTGTCGACGATCACGTCGTAGAGCTCGGCGGTGGGTTGGTTGAAATAGGTCGACCAGGTTTCGCCGTCGTTGACGGTCACCTGCGCACCGCCGTCGTTGGCCACCACCATGCGCGAGGGATCGGAAGGATGGATCCAGAGGTCGTGAACGTCGCCGTGCGGAACCTGTATGGGCGTGAAGGTGGAGCCGCCGTCTATCGAACGGTAAAGACCGGTGTTCAGCGCGTAGACCGTGTTCGGGTCCCGGGGATCGGCCTGAACGTGGGTGTAGTACCAGGCCCGCTGGCGCAGTCTGTTCTCCGAGTTGGTGCGCGTCCAGGTCGCGCCCGCATCGTCCGAACGGTAGACGCCGCCGGCGGGTTCGGCCTCGACGATCGCCCAGACGCGGTCGGTATCGGCGGGCGAGACGCTAACGCCGACCTTGCCCACCATGCCCTCGGGCAGGCCGCCGCCGAGCTTGGTCCAGCTGTCCCCCCCGTCGACGGTCTTGTAGACGCCGCCCTCCTCCGCGCCCGAGATCATGGCCCACGGCTTGCGCTCGCCGCGCCACATGCCGGCATAGAGCACGCGAGGATTGCCGGGGTCCATGGTCAGATCGGAGGCGCCGGTCGAGTCGTTCAGCGCCAGCACGTGCTCCCAGGTGGCGCCGCCGTCGCGAGAGCGGAAGACGCCCCGCTCGGAATTCTTACCGAAGGGGTGGCCCAGGGCGGCCGCATAGACGAGATCGTGATTGCCGGGATGCACCTCGATCCGTCCTATCTGCCCCGCCTCTCTCAGACCGATATGGCTCCAGGTGCGACCTCCGTCGACGGAACGCCAGGCGCCCCTGCCTGCCGATGTGTTTCCGCGGATGTCCATCGAGCCCTCGCCCACGTAAATGACGTTCGGGTCCGAAGCCGCGACCGCGACCGCACCGATCGATCCGCCGAAAAATCCGTCCGAGATGTTCTTCCAGGAAACGCCGTTGTCGTCGCTCTCCCACACGCCGCCGCCCGTGGTGCCCATGAGCCAGCGATCGGGGTCGCCGCGGAAGCCGGTGGCGGCGGTCGAGCGCCCGCCTCGAAAGGGACCCGCCATGCGGTAGCTCAGACCGTCCAGGCCGACCGTTTCCAGCTCCTGGGCCGCGAGGGTCGAGCCCGCGCCCGCCGGGTCGCGCGGGAGGCCGTCGACATCCGCGAGGGGCGTGAGCGCGATGAGAAACGCAAGGAAGGCGAAGGCGCGAGCGCTTCCGGAACGGTTTCGGATCACGGAGCGAATCGACGTGCGGCGGGGCGGAGGAGGGCCGGCCGCGTCGGAACGGCCCGGTTCGATCTGGAACATGGCTTTGGGGTGGGGATGGAAACGGTGGGCTTTCCCGCAGGCGAGCCGAGGTTCGTCGGCCCGCGGTCAAGGCCCGCTGCGGCAGTGCGAGGCCACATCCGTGCCGGACGCCGCGCTCGTGCGGGTTTCGCCCGGGGCTGTCAAAAGATAACTTGACAGTTGAGTGGTTTCGGCGAAACTTCCCGCGCCGGCGAGGAACCGACGGATCCGTCGACAGGTGGGTCCGCATAGGCCGTCAACTCGTACCGGAGAGACGCGGATGAACAAGCCATGCACGTGACCGGAGCGCGTGCCTCCCTGCCGGCCGCAGACCCGCGACCGGGCGACTTGACCGTTTTGCCCGGCCGCGATTTCGAGCGCCGGTTCCCAGGCGGATGGGGCTCGCCCCCCCCTGCGGCGGGTTGATGAGAATCGCCGTCGTCGGGACCGGGATTTCGGGGCTGGGAGCGGCATGGCTGCTCGCCCCGAAGCACGAGGTTCGCGTCTTCGAGCGCGAGAACCGCATCGGCGGCCACACTCACACCCACCGGGTGGCCGGCCCTCGCGGGGCTGTCGCGGTCGACTCGGGTTTCATCGTCTACAACGAGACGACCTATCCGCTCCTGACCAGGCTCTTCGAAGCGCTCGGGGTTCGCTCGCAGCCGAACGAC
Organism: Gemmatimonadota bacterium; assembly: GCA_021295815.1. NCBI lineage: Bacteria > Pseudomonadati > Gemmatimonadota > Gemmatimonadota bacterium. The sequence continues at coordinate 14,523 of JAGWBQ010000019.1, forward strand.
ATGTCGTTCTCGTTCGAATGCGAACGCTGCCGGGTGGTCTACAGCGGGCTGGGTCTCGGCGGGCTCTTCGCCGACCCCGCCAACTTGCTGCGACCCGGCTTCCTACGCTTTCTGGCCATGATCGGGAGATTCAACGCGGCGGGGAGGGGCGAAGGGTGGAGCGGCCGGGGCGAGACCCTGCGCGAACTCGTATCCTCCGCCGAGCGCGGCGGGAAAGGGCGCAAGACGCGTTCGGGCCCCGAGACGCTCGGCCGCCACTATGTCTATCCTCTTGCGTCGGCCCTGTGGTCGACCGGGATCCCGACCGTCGAGCGGTTTCCCGCCCGGACGTTCGTGGATTTCTTTCGCAGGCACCGACTCTTCCAGTTGAGAAACCGTCTCCAGTGGCGGTCGGTCCGAGGTGGGAGCCGAACCTACGTCGAGGCCATGCTCCACAGGTTGCGCGGCCGCGTCCACACCGATTCGCCGGTGCGGGCTGTCGATCGCACCGACCGAAGCACTCGTCTCCACTTCGCGGACGGCGCGAGCCAGGAATTCGACAAGGTCGTCCTGGCGACGCATGCCGACGAGGCGCTCGCGCTCCTTCGGGCGCCCACCGATGCCGAGCGCACGCTGCTGGGCGCATGGGAGTATGCGGAGAACGACACCTGGGTCCATTCCGACCCGAGCTTTCTGCCGCCGCGGCGGGCGGCGCAGGGTTCCTGGAACTACCGCGTGGCCGACTGCCGCCATCCTTCGCCCGTAACGACCATGACCTACAACCTCAACCGACTCCAGCGCCTCGACCCGGAGATGCCCTGCCTGGTCACCCTCAATCCGTCCAGGAGGCCCGTCAGCGTTCACGATCGCGTCACTTACACCCACCCGGTCTACACGACGGAATCCGTGGCCACGCGGAGCGCGATCTCGACTCTCAACGGCCAGCTCGGCACCTATTTCTGCGGCGCATACCTCGGCGACGGATTCCACGAGGACGGCTTCCGCTCGGCGGTCGAAGCGGTCGAGCCTCTGGGCGGGCGGCTGGATTGACCACCGCAGAGACGGACCGACTCCGCTCAGGCCTCTATGTGGGCACGGTTCGGCACCGACGCACGGCGCCGCGCAAGAACGCCTTCCGCTACGGGGTGTTCCAACTGCTTCTCGATCTCGACGAGCTTCCCGCCATCGATGCCGCGATCCCCTTCTTCGGCTACAACCGGGCCGGACCGGTCTCGTTCCACGACCGCGACCACATGGGCGGCACGGCCGAGCCGGTCCGCGACAAGCTGGCCCGTTGGCTGGATGGCCGAGGCCGGGAGCTCGGCGACTCGAGGGTCATGATGCTGACCAATCCGCGAGTGCTGGGGTACGGCTTCAACCCCGTGTCGCACTTCTTCTGCATGGACGCCGCAGACGAGCTGCGCTTTACCGTGGCCGAGGTCTTCAACACTTTCGGCGAGGTCTACTGCTACCTGCTCGACGGGGCGGAGACGGTGGGAGGGACGGCGGTGCGGTCGAGGGTGGACAAGCGGTTCCACGTCTCGCCCTTCATGCCGATCGACGGCGTCCGCTACGAATGGATCGTGACTCCCCCGGGCGAGCGCATGACTCTCCACATCGACGAGTTCGAGGCCGACAGGAAGTACTTCGACGCGACGCTCAAGCTGGCCCGCAGGCCGCTTACGGCCGCCTCGTTGGCCCGGGCCTTGGTGCGCTATCCGCACATGACTGCGCGGACGATCACGATGATCCACTGGCAGGCCGCGAAGCTCTGGGCGAAGCGGGCGCCCTTCTTCCGCAAGCCGGAGCCGCCCGACAACGGACTCGACGGCTGGCAACCCGGCAAGGGCAAGGGACGATCACGGGCCCGGTGAGCACGGCAGCAAAGGCGACAGGGTCTTCGGAGCCCACCCCGGAACGTTGGGTGAGCCTGGCGGACAGGCTCGCTCGCGCCATCGTCCTTGCCTCCCTGCGCCGGGTGGGGCGGGGACGCCTCTCGATACGGACCCCGGACGGGGCGGTCCATCGCTTCAAGGGTGCGGTTCCGGGGCCGGAGGCCGCGATCACCGTTCACGATACCCGTTTCTTTCGGCGGATGCTGCTCGACGGCGAGATGGGCGCCGGCGAAGCCTACATACGGGGGGAGTGGTCGGCGGACTCGCCCATGGAAGCGGCCCGCTTCGGCATCCTCAATCGCCGTTTCCTGCGTCCGCTGGTTCCGCTCCTCTGGCCTGCGGCGGCCGCAGCCTGGCTGGCTCACCGGGCCCGCCCGAACACGAAGACGGGTTCGCGGCGCAACATCACGAAGCACTACGACCTCGGAAACGACTTCTTCGCGCTCTTCCTCGATCCCTCGATGACTTATTCGTGCGCATACTTCGACGAGTACGCGCTCCGGGCCGACGAGGAGGCCCGCGGCCGGTCCGGAATCGACGCCGCGACCCTCGAAGAGGCCCAGCGGGCCAAGTACCGGCTCCTGGCGAGCAAGGCCGGCCTGCGCCCGGGGGCGCGCGTCCTCGAGATCGGCTGCGGATGGGGCGGGTTCGCCGAACTGGCGGCCTCGGAGTTCGGATGTCGGGTCACCGGGCTGACGATCTCACAAGAGCAGGCGGCCTATGCGCGAGAGCGAATCGACCGTGCCGGCCTCGCGGACCGGGTGTCCATAGAGCTGACCGACTATCGGGAGGTCACCGGCAGGTACGATGCGATCGTGTCGATCGAGATGCTCGAGGCGGTGGGGCACCGCTATCTCCCCACATACTTCGAAAAGTGCGCCGAGGCGCTCAATCCGGGAGGCAGAGCTGTGATCCAGGTGATCACCATTCCCGACAACCGCTACCTGCGCTACCGCTTGCGCCCGGACTACATCCAGCGCTTCATCTTTCCGGGCGCGCATCTGCCGTCGATGGGAGCGATAGGGCGAGCCCTGCGTCGAACCGAATTGCGGATCGTCCACCGGGAGGATCTGGCGCCTCACTACGGACCCACGCTCGCCGCGTGGCGAGAACGATTCCTTCGACGACGGAACGCCCTCTTCAAGCTGGGGTTCGACGATAGCTTCCTTCATCGGTGGGAGTTCTACTTCGCATACTGCGAGGCCGCATTCCGCACCCGCTACGTGGCCGACTGGCAGCTCGTCCTGGAACGGAAGGGGTGAGGCCGCACAATGAAGAGTGAGACCATGGACACGAACGGGAAGGTGCGCGGAGAAGCGGCGAAGCTGCGTCGCCGCTCGAGCTCTCGACCCTGGTGCTCGGCCTGAACGCCGCGCTCGCCGTCACGACGGTCGCGGTCGTGGCTGTCGCGGTGATGGCCGCGCTCTGGTATCGTCAGCTCCGGACCCGGGAGGCCGACGTGGTGGACCTCGCCTGGACCGCAGGCCTGGGTGCGGCGGCCGTTTTCTACGCGGCGGCCGTGCCGACGGGAGTGGGATGGCGGCGCTGGCTGGTGGCTGCGATGGCCGGGGTTTGGTCGGTGCGCCTGGCTAGCTACCTGTTGACGCGAGTGAAAACGCCGGGCGAAGACGGCCGCTACCGCGACTTGCGCACCAAGTGGGGTCGCGGGGCGCCGCTCAAGTTCTTCGTCTTCTTCCAGGCCCAGGCGGCCTTGGTGGTCGTTCTATCGATCCACTTCCTGCTCGCCATGCGCGCATCGGAGCCGACGCTCAGGGTCGCCGACATCGCGGGTTTGGCGATCTGGCTGGTGTCGATCACGGGCGAATCGATCGCCGACGCCCAGTTGGCGCGTTTCCGGGCCGTGCCCGGCAACGAGGGCAAGGTCTGCCGCGCGGGGCTCTGGCGCTACTCCCGTCACCCCAACTACTTCTTCGAATGGCTGCACTGGGTGGCCTACGTGCCGGTCGCGTACGGGAGCGCTCCTCCGTGGGCCATCCTCCTCGCTCCGGTCCTCCTGCTGCTCTCTATCCGGTTCATCACCGGAATCCCGCCCATCGAGAGACGTTCGGTGGAAAGGCGGGGCGAGGAATACCGTCGTTATCAGCGCACCACGAGCGCCTTCGTCCCCTGGTTTCCCCGGAAGGATCGGTGAGCGTCGCGGAAGCGCTCTCGCGGACGGCCTTCGCGGCCGCCGAGTCCGGAAAACTGCCCGACCGGGTAGTCCGGGCCGGCATTCGAGCTCTGTTGCGTGCGCGGCTGCGCTCTTTGGCGAGCGAACCCCAGCTCGACGAGGCGACGCTGCGTTCGGGTCCCGTCGCGCCGGCGCCGTGTGAAGCGAACGAGCAGCACTACGAGGTCCCGGCAGCGTTCTTCGAGCTGGCGCTGGGCCCCCGGCTGAAGTACTCCTCGTGCCACTGGCCGGATGACGAAGATGGATTCGCTCTCGCGGACGCCGAGCTCTCCATGCTGGAGCTCACCTGCTCCCGTTCCGATCTGTCCGGCGGCCAGGACGTCCTCGACCTCGGCTGCGGCTGGGGCGCACTCACGCTCTTCGCGGCGGAGAAGTATCCGGACAGCCGGATCGTCGGCGTGTCGCACTCCGAGTCTCAGCGCCGTCACATTCTGGAACGGGTTCGGCGAAGCGGCCTCGACAACGTGAGGATCATGACGGCGGATGTCTCGGAGCTGGAGCTCGAGCCGGAGAGCTTCGATCGCGTGGTTTCGGTCGAAATGTTCGAGCACATGAACAACTACGAACTTCTGTTGAGGAAGATCGAGAGCTGGATGCGGCCCCGGGCGCGGCTATTCGTCCACGTCTTCTGCCACCATGCCCGCGCGTACCGGTTCGCCGACAAGGGCGCGGGGGACTGGATGGCCCGCGAGTTCTTCACCGGCGGTCTGATGCCCAGTCCGTCGCTAGTGCCGAAGTTCCGGGGCGATCTGACCCTCGAAGCCGACTGGTTCGTGCGGGGTACTCACTACGCGCGCACCGCCGAAGCCTGGCTGGAAAATCTGGACGCCATGCGACACGAAGCCGCCTCGGTCTTCGTCGATACCTACGGCGCCGCGTCCGCCCACCGTTGGGTGGAACGCTGGCGGCTCTTCTTCATGGCCGTCGCCGAAACCTTCGCCTACGGGAACGGTCGGGAGTGGGGCGTGTCGCACCATCGATTCCTAAAGAGAGCGTGACCGCGCCCGAGGATAACGACATGACAAGGACAAAGGCGGCGACATGATCGAGACCGCAGCTCGCGAGCACGTCGACCACGATTCGCTTGCCCGCACGTACAGAGTCGACTTTCTCCGCAGCTACGCCTTCATCGGCATGCACGTTCTGGCGTTGGGCGCGTTCTTCACCGGCGTCAGCGTGCCCGCTCTCGTCGCCTTGCTCGTCACCTTCTGGATTCGCCTCTTCGGAATAACCGGAGGCTACCACCGCTACTTCTCGCACAGGTCGTTCAAGACCAGCCGGGTCCTCCAGTTCGTCCTGGCCTGGCTCGGAGCCAGCGCGGGGCAGAACGGGCCGCTCTGGTGGGTGTCTCATCATCGGCTTCACCATCGCCACGCCGACACCGAACACGACGCTCATTCGCCCGGCCTCAGAGGCTTCTGGTGGGCGCACGCCGGCTGGATCATGACGCGGCGCTACAAGGGATACGACGAGTCGCTGGTGCATGACCTGAGGCGGTTTCCCGAGCTGCGCTTCCTCGACCGGATGCACATGCTGGCGCCCTTCAGCCTCGGCGTCCTGCTCTTCGGGGTCGGCTGGTGGCTCGAAGCGGTATTTCCCACGCTCGGGGCCACTCGCTGGCAGATGCTCGGCTGGGGTCTCTTCGTAAGCACGATGCTGCTCTACCACGTGACCTTCCTCGTGAACTCGGTCACCCACATGTGGGGACGGCGCCGCTACGCCACGAAGGATCACTCGAGGAACAACTGGTGGGTCGCGCTGCTGACGCTGGGCGAGGGCTGGCACAACAACCATCACCGCTATCCGTCGTCCGAGCGTCAGGGCTTCTACTGGTGGGAGCTCGACGTCACGCACTACCTCCTCAGGACGCTGGAGAAGGTCGGGCTGGTCTGGGAGCTGCGGACCCCGCCGGCGACGGCGTACGGGAGGCGGAGGAAGGCGCGGTCGTAGGCGGTCGGTTCGAGACGACCGCAGGTCGCCAGCCCTTCGAAGAGGAGGAACCGACCGTTACCGCGGCGCCGGGTATCGCTCGGCGAATCGGTGACGCTTGCCTCGCGGGGGTCACCTGCCCGACCGCTTTCGCAACTCCCGGGCGACCTCTTCCAACCCGACGCCTTCGGCCCTCAGGGCGACCAGGACGTGGTAGAGCAGGTCGGCGGCCTCGGATACGGCCCGTTCCTCATCGCCGCTGGCCAGCGACGCGATCAGTTCCGCTCCTTCTTCGCCCAACTTCTTGAGCCTCAGGTTGCCGTCGGCAAGCAGACGCGTCGTGTAGCTTCCCTCGGGACGAGCCCGGCTTCGCTCGGCAATCACGGCGTCGAGTTTGCGGAGCGTCTCTTCGCAAGACGGCTTCGGCGCAACCTCGCCCCAGCACGTGCGCTCGCCCAGGTGGCATGCCGGTCCCGCAGGTTCGACCAAGGCCAGCACGGCGTCCTGATCGCAGTCGAGCAGGAGCTCCTTCACCGGCAGCGTGTCGCCGCTTGTCGCCCCCTTGCGCCATAGCTCCCGACGGCTCCTCGACCAGAAGTGCATCTCGCCGGTCGCGAGCGTAGCCTCCAGCGCCTCCCGGTTCGCGAAGGCCAGCATGAGGACCGCTCCGTCGCGGGCGTCCTGGACGACCACCGCCACCAGTCCACCGGCCTTCGCGAAGTCGACTCGGTCGAGATCGGCACAGGTAGCGACGATCCGTCCCCCGGATCCGACTCCTTCGGCGTCCGCCATCGTTAACGCACCTCCCGCACCGGAACGCCCGCCCGGGCGAGCTCGGCCTTGATCTCTCGGATGCTGACGATGCCGTCGTGCAGGATCCCGGCCAGGAGCGCGGCGGAGGCGCCGCCTTCGAAGATGGCCGCCCGCAGGTGGTCGCTCGACCCGGCGCCGCCCGAAGCGATCACCGGAACCGTAGCCCGGTCGCAAACCAGCTTCAGCAGGGAAAGCGCGTACCCGGAACGGGCTCCGTCGTCGTCGATGGAGGTGAGGAGGATCTCGCCCGCCCCCCGGTCTTCGCACTCGAGCGCCCAACCCACGGCCTCGAGTCCGGTGGGTTTGTGGCCGCCGTGGGTGTAGCAACGCCAGATGCCGTCCTCCAGCGCCGCGTCCACGCTGGCGACGATGCACTGGCTCCCGAAGCGGATCGCGCCCTCGGTCAGGATCTCCGGGGTAAGAACCGCCGCAGTGTTGATGCTCACCTTGTCCGCGCCCGCCCGCAGCATGAGGTCGATCTCGATGACCGATTTGACTCCGCCGCCCACCGTCAGCGGGATGAAGAGCACGTCCGCCGTTCTTCTCACCGTCTCCAACAGAGCGTGCCGGCCCTCCTGGGAGGCCGAGACATCGAGGAGCACGATCTCGTCCGCCCCTTCCTCCTCGTAGCGAACGGCCAATTCCACCGGATCTCCGACATCGGTCAGGTCGCGGAAGGCCGTCCCCTTCACAACCCGCCCGTCCTTGACGTCGAGGCAGGCGACCACCCTCGGCAGAATCATCAGGCCTCCCCTTCCTCGCCGCGCTCCATACGGACCCTCCCCTTCGTGCTGAAGATGGACTCCTGCTCCACGAGCGCCTGCTTCAGAGCCGTGCCGACCGCCTTGACGACCGCCTCCACCACATGATGGCGATCTCCGCCCCTGATCACGCGGACGTGCAGGGTGGCGTCGAGGCTCATGGCGAAGGAGTGCAGGAAGTGAGTGTACAGCGGCGCACCCGCTTCGCCCACGAAGTAGGGCCGGCCCCCGACGTCGATCGCCGCCTCCGCCAGCGTCTCGTCCATGGGAAGGAGGCACCAGCCGAAGCGCGCGACGTTTTCGCCCGCGAGATCGCGGATCGCGACGCCGAGCGTGAGGCCCACGTCTTCGACCAGGTGGTGACGCAGGTCGCCTTCGGCTTCGACTTCCAGATCGAGCCCCGAGTAGCGGGCGAAGGTCTCGAGCATGTGGCGCAGGAACGCGTCCTCGACCTCGACTCGGCTTCGACCCTCACCGCGCGAGACGCGAATGCGCACTTCGGTTTCCGAGGTCCGGCGAATTATGTCCTTCACGGACGGCTCCCCTCCCTTCGCGGTCCGGTCTTCCGGGCCGGCGATTCGCCGCCCGCGAAGAGTCCGGCCCCCTTCGCAGCGGACGACATGGCCGGACGCTTCGGGGCGCCCCACCTCCGCGCGAGTTCCGCGGCGTCGAGTCTGCCGGTGTAGAGCGACATGCCCAGCACGGCGCCGGTCGCTCCGTTTCGTTCGAGGAATTCCAGGTCGTCGACGGTCGCGATGCCCCCGGAGGCCCAGACCCCGCACGGAGACGCCTCCACCACTTCGGCTGCGAAGGCTCGATCGATTCCCGTCATGCGACCCTCCACGCCCACATCGGTGAAAAGGATGCCGGCCAGGGGCAAGCCGCAAAGGCCCTCCAGAAAAGGTACCAGGTCGTACCCGGCGTCGTTTCGCCATCCGTGGGAGAGGATGCGACCGTCCCGCGAGTCGACCGCGACCACGATTCGCCCCGGGCTCGCGCCGAGGAGCGCTTCGAGCCAGTCGCGTTCCCTCACCGCCCTCGTTCCGACGATGACCCGCGAGGCCCCGGCATCCAGAAGCTCGAGCACGTCGCCGCCCCTACGCAGACCGCCCCCGACCTGAACCTCGGCCTCCGAGCGAGCCAGCAGGTCGCGGATCAGCGCACGATTGTCGCCCTGGCCCAAGGCGGCGTCGAGATCCACGACGTGCAGCGTTCCGAATCCCAGACTCCGCCAGCGCTCGGCGACCGCCGCCGGGTCGGTGATCGATACCGCTTCCGCGTCAGGGTCGCCGCCGACCAGCTGGACGCAGCGGCCACCCCTCAGATCGACCGCAGGCGCGACGATCATTTGGCCTCCCTGCGGACCGTCTCGTCTTCGCAACCGACCGCCATCGCCGCACCGCGCACCGCTTTCGCCTCGCGCACCCAGTTGACCAGGAGCCGCAGCCCCGCCTTCGAGCTCTTCTCGGGATGGAACTGAAAACCCCAGGCGTTCCCTTTCCTCACCGCCGCCGGAAAGCGCTGGCCTTCGTGCTCCGAAAAGCCTATCACCACCCCTTCCTCGACAGGATTGCAGACGAACGAGTTAGCGTAGTAGACGAGAAGCGGATCCACGCCTCGGAAGACCGAGTCGGTTCCGACCTCGACCTGGTTCCATCCCATTTGGGGCACCCTCCGGGTCTGAAAGCGTTTGATCCTGCCGGAAATGACTCCGATGCCCTCGCCCGGCGCTTCCTCGCTGCCCTCGAAGTAGAGCTGCATCCCCAGGCAGATGCCCAGACACGGCATTCCGCCTCCGATCGCTTCCCGAAGCGCGGTCCGATCGTCCGGAAGCGTCGCGCTGGCCTGTCCGAACGCGCCCACGCCGGGGAGCACGAGGGCTTCGAATCCGAGCGCATCCTCCCAGGAAAAGACGATCGTGACCTCGGCTCCCGCGAATTCGAGAGCCTTCCTGAGCGAGTGGAGATTGCCCGCCCGATAGTCGACGAGCCCGACCTTGAGCGCCGAATCGCTCATACGATCGCCCTCCGAGCTTCGGCGCCCTCCAACCCGGTCGTCGCACCGGCGGCCCCGCTCGCGAGCAACAGGTCGAGAACTTCCAGGAAGCGGCGCATGGCGGGCCAGGGACCGACCGTCACCCTAAGGCTCTCCGGCAGACCCGGGACCCGCGGGAAGGGGCGCACCCACACGTCGTTCGCCAGGAATCCGTCGAAAAGCGCCTTCGCCGTTCCTCCTTCGGGAACGCGGAAGAGCACGAAATTGGTGTGCGAAGGCCAGGGATCGAGTCCGCGACCTGCAAGCTCGCCGGCGAGCCGATCCCGGTTGGCGACGCACTCCGCGACCACCTGCGCGATCCACTCGTCTCCCTCCCGAACCGCCAGAGCCGCCGCCTCGACCGCCAGGCGGGAGACCGCGAACGGGCCGCGCGCCTTGTCGATCTCCAGAGCCACCTCAGGGCCGGCGACACCGTAGCCGCACCTGAGCCCGGCGAGACCGTAGGCCTTGGACAGGGTGCGCAACACCACGAGCCTGGGATGGGACGGAGCCTGCTCGATCACGGTATCGCCGGAGAATTCGGCGTAGGCTTCGTCCACGAGCAGAAGGGGCGCGGTCCCGGGATCATCTCGGAAACGCTCGTCGGCCGATTCCAGCACCTGTTCCAGCCACCCTCTGGGCGCGAGCTCGCCGGTAGGATTGTTGGGGCGGCAGACGTACACGACGGCCGGGTCGCCGCGAAAGAGGATCGAGGCGTCTTCGAGAGCTTTCGGCCAAGCCACCGGCGAGGGCTTCAGGCCGTTCATCACCGCCATAGGCGCTACCATCGAGAAGGTCGGTGCCGGATAGCGCACAGCCGCGCCCGGTGCGCCCGAACAACGCATCGAGTAGTCGAGAACCCCGTCCGAACCGTGGCCGCTCGTCACGCACTCCGGGCCGAAACCGTATTTGTCGGAGACCGCCCGGGCGAGAGTTTCGGCGTAGGTGTCGGGGTAGCCGGCAAGGTCGCGCTCCCCGGCCTCCCGTATTCGCTTCAGGGCCAGCGGATGCGGCCCCCAGAGGTTGGTGTTGTCGCCCAGCTCCGTCCGAGAAGGCTCTCTCCCGGTCTCATAGCGGCCGAGTCGGCTGAAATCGGGTCGGGGAAAACGTGTCACGCCGGTTCTCCATGGTCGGTTGGGCCACGGTCGTAGAGTCGGGCACGGGCTGCTTCGGCATGGCCCGGCAGCCCCTCGGCCTCCGCGAGCGCGGCGGTGTCGGACGCGAGCCGGGCCGCGGCCGCCCGGCTCACGCGCTGGACCGTCCACGACCGCATGAAATCCCGTGTGCCGAGGCCGGATTCCACCTCGGCCCGTCTTCCGGTGGGAAGCACGTGGTTGGCCCCCGTAAGGTAGTCGCCGAAAGCAACCGACGCGTGCGGCCCCAGAAACACCGTACCGGCAGCCGGTCTCGCCGCGGCGATCAGTTCGTCCGCCCGCTCCGCCATGACGACCATGTGCTCCGGGGCGTACCAGTCGGCGAAGGCCAGAGCTTCGTCCGTGCTCTCCGCCAGGACCAGCCCTCCCCTCGCCGCGAGCGCGGCCGTAACGATGTCGCGGCGCGACGCCCTCTCGACGATCGACGCGAGCTCGCGCTCGACCGCGCCCGCCAGATCCCGGCTCGTGGTCACCAGCACGCAGGCCGCCTCGGGATCATGCTCGGCTTGTGCGACGAGCTCGAGCGCCGCGAGAAACGGATCGGCGCCCTCGTCCGCGATGACCAGCGCCTCGGACGGGCCGGCGAGAGAGTCGATGCGCACCCGCCCCTGGACCTGGCGCTTGGCCTCGGTGACCCAGGCGTTGCCGGGACCGACTATGGCGTCCACCGCGGCCACCGTCTCGGTGCCGTAGGCCATGGCGGCTATGGCGCCCGCCCCGCCGAGGGCGAAGAGCCTGTCCGCCCCGGCCAGGGCGCACGCGGCCATGACCTCTCCGGACGGATGCCCGTTCGGACCTGGAGGCGAGCAGACCGCGACCTCCTCCACCCCGGCCACCCGCGCCGGCACCACGCCCATCAGGACCGAGCTGGGATACGCGGCCCGTCCGCCGGGAGCGTAGACTCCCACCTTCGCCAGCGGATCCCATTCCTGCGAGAGCACCACGCCGGGCTCGGTCTCAACGGTGACCGGCCGCGGCCTGGTGGCCTCGTGGAAGGCGTCGATGTTGCGTCTTGCACGCTCGAGCGCGGCGCGCACCGGGGGATCGAGCTCTTCAAGCGCCCTCGCACACTGGTCCGGCGGCACCTCGATGTCGCCGAGCTCCACCCCGTCGTATCTGCGGGCGAGCCTGCGGAGAGCCGCGTCTCCCGATGTCAGCACATCCGTGATCGTCTCGCTGACGGATTCTTCGACGGGTGAACCCGGCCCGTACGCACCCGCTCCCGCCTCGTCGCGCGTCAAAGCGGCCCAGCCCCTGCCGCTCAGCGCCTCGTCGGCGGACCCGAACTCCGAGACGATCGAACCCGCATCGGCCCGAACGGCCAGCTCGACCATCGGCGTCGTCGCGTTTGCGCCGGTTGCCGCCGAGCTCACGGCATCAGCCTCTCTATGGTCGTGACCACGATCCCTTGCGCCCCCAGCGCCTTGAGCCTCGCCACCACCCGGAAGACGCTCTCGGCTTCCACGACGGCATGGACCGCGAGCCATTCGTCCGAGTTGAGGATGCGCATCGTTGTCGGACCCGAGAGTCCGGGCAGCACGTTTCGTACTTCGTCGATCCTCGTCCGGGGCACGTTGGCCATCAGATAGCGCTTGGCCCTTCCCCTGATGACCGACTCGATCGCCGTGGCCAGGTCGGAGAGCGCCGAGTTCGTCGACGGGTCGGGGCGCGCGACGAGTCTGGCGGTGGAGCGCAGGACCGAATCGATTTCTCGCAGTCCGTGGAGACGGAGCGTCGAGCCGGTCGACGAGAGATCGACGATCGCGTCGGCAACGCCAAGGTGCGGAGCGATTTCGGCCGCGCCGCTGACCGGCACGACCGTTGCGGGCAGCCCTTCGCCGGCGAAGAATTCCTTGGTCAGACGGGGAAAGGAGGTCGCGACCCGAGTACCTGCGGCCAGGTCCCGCACTTTCTCGACCGCCGACTCCTCCTTCACCGCCACCACCAGCTTGCAGGAGCCGAACCCCAGATCGAGAAGCTCGTCGAGCTCGCGACCGCTCTCGCGCACGAGATCGTGCCCCGTGATCCCGGCCTCGGCCGCACCGTCGGCCACGTATGCGGGGATGTCGCCCGCCCGAACGAAGATGGCCTGGAAGTTCTCGGCCATCGGTGCGGCGAGCGAGCGTTCGGCCACGAACCGGGGGCCTACGCCGGCGAGCCGGAGCAGCTTGATGGCGTGCTCCCGAAGCCGACCCTTGTTGGGGATGGCCACTCGCACCTCGTCCGTTTCACCGGATCTGCGCGCCTTCGCTTCAACGGTCACCTGCGACCCTCCGATTGTCGCCGCGCACGGTGTCCCGCGCGGAGGTTGACTGGCGGCGTAGTAACCGTAGCCGCGGACGGAGGTAAATCTAACCCCGACGAACGCGCTCTCCATGGCAGCCCGCAGCGAACCTCGCACGAGCGCCAGGAGCGGCTCGGCAACCGCAGCTGCACGCGCGGCGCGGACGACGGGTGCGGTCCCTACCCGGCTTCCGCCAGGAACCGGCCCGTCGCGCTCCCTTCGGCGGCCGAAAGACCCGACGACGGCCCCTGATAGACCACGGACCCGCCACGATCACCCGCACCGGGCCCCATGTCGACGACCCAGTCGGCGAAACGGATAACATCCAGGTTGTGTTCGACCACCACCACCGTGTTGCCCGCCTCGACCAGCCGGTCGAGGACCGAGAGAAGCCTGGAGACGTCCGTTCCCGAGAGGCCGGTGGTCGGCTCGTCCAGGATGTAGAGCTTGCGTCCGGCTCGCCCCACGGCCCGGGCGAACTCGCGGGCGATCTTCAGCCGCTGCGCCTCGCCGCCCGAGAGGGTGGTGGCGGGCTGCCCCAGCCGCAGGTATCCGAGTCCCACCTGCTGGAGCTGCCAGAGTATGCGACCGAGCCGCCGGTTGTGTGCGAAGAAGGTCAGGGCCTGGTCGGCGGTCATCTCCAGCACCTGGTGCACGTTTCGTCCGTCGAGACGCACATCGAGCAGCTCTCTGCGATAGCGTCTTCCGGAGCACTCCCGGCAGGGAACGTACACGTCGGTCAGGAAGACCATGTCCACCGCCACGCTTCCGGCCCCCTTGCACTCCTCGCAGCGCCCGCCGGGCACGTTGAACGAGAAGTCGCCCACGCGGAAGCCTCGCTCCTTCGCGGCAGGGAGAGATGCGAAGCTCCGGCGCACGTGATCCCACGCCTTGACGTAGGTGGCCGGGTTGGAACGCGGCGTTCGTCCGATCGGCGACTGGTCGATGACGACCGCGGCATCGAGCGCGGCCGCCCCTTCGAGAGAGTCGTACGCCCCGATCTCGTCTCCCAGGTGACGGCGGGCCGTCGTCGCGCCCTCGAGCTCCCGCTCCAAGGCCCGGTGGAGCACGTCTCGCACCAGCGTGGATTTCCCGGAACCCGAGACCCCGGAGACGGCGGTGAACGCCCCGAGCGGCAGGGAGACGTCGATCCCTCTCAGGTTGCGGAGACGCGCCCCCCTGAGCGTAAGCTTCCGCGTCTTCACGCGCCCGACCCGGGGCCGGCTCGGAACCCGCCCCGCGAGGTAACGCCCCGTCTCGGTCTCCTTCCCGGCCAGATCCTGAGCGCGACCCTCGAAGACGACCTCCCCGCCCCGTTCGCCCGAAGCCGGACCGAGCTCGACCACGTGATCCGCCGCGCGTATGGCCTCCTCGTCGTGCTCGACGACCACCACGGTGTTGCCCGCGTCCCGCAGACGCGCGAGCAAGTCGAGCAGACCGGCCGAATCGCGGGGGTGGAGGCCGATCGTGGGTTCGTCCAGAACGTAGAGGGTGTCGAAGAGCGCGCTGCCGAGCGTGTTTGCGAGGTGAACCCGTTGCGCTTCGCCGCCCGAAAGCGTCCTCATCTGCCTGCTGAGCGAGAGATAGCCCAGGCCGACCCGGTTCAGCACATCGAGCCTGGAGCGGAGCTCGGAGAGGACCGGGGCGGCGATCTCGGCTTCCATCGGAGAGAGTTCGAGGGAGTCCGTCCACGCGGGCAGCTCGCGCACGGACCTCTCCGAGAGAGCCCCGATGGTCATCCCGCCCACTCGCACGCGTCGCGCCTCCTCCCGCAGCCGCTCGCCTCCGCAGTCCTCGCAGATCACGGGCCTCTGATAGCGGCGCAGGAAGATGCGGATGTGCTGCTTGTACCGTCTTCGCTCGCATGTTCTGAGAAAGGGAATCACTCCCACGAAGCCTTTCGCGCCTTCGATGACGTCCTTCCTGAACCCCTCCGGGAGCTCCGTCCAGGCAGCCCGTTCTGACACCCCTCTCCCTGCGGCGAAGGCAAGCAGCTTCGCGCGCCTCTTCACGTATCTCGGCTTCTCCCAGGGATCGACGGCACCCTCGGCCAGGGAACGGGTCGGATGCGGCACGATCAGGTCGGAGGAGTAGGTGAGCACGGCTCCGAATCCCGAACAGGTGGGGCAGGAGCCGACCGGACTGTTGAAGGAGAAAAGGTTGGGCGCAGGCTCGGCGAACTCCAGATCCGGATGTTCGGGGCAGACGAAACGTTCGGAGAAGCGGAGAGAACCGCCGTCCCTGAGAACCACGACCTCGCCTCCGCCTTCGGCGTAGCAGGTCGTCACCGAGTCCGCGAGACGATCCCCCATCTCGCGACTGACGCTCAGCCTGTCGACCACCACGAGCAGCTCTTCGGCGGACGCGAGCGCGGCGGTGGAGCCTCGGTCCGGACCGTCGTTTCGCAGGTTCACATCGGCGCCGTCGACCACGGCGCGCAGGTAACCGCTCGCGAGCAGACGGGCCGCGACCCGATCAGGCGCGACCCCGCTCCGACCCTCCAGCGGGAAAGCCACCCGGATCCTCTCTCGTTCAGGTAGATCCCGGACACGGTCGACGACCGACGACACCGTATCGCGGCGCACCTGCCGGTCGCAACGCGGACAGTGCGTGCGTCCCGCTCGAGCCCAGAGCAGCCGCAGGAGATCGTGAACCTCGCTGGCGGTGCCGACGGTCGAGCGTGTGGAGCTCGTCGGATTCTTTCGTTCGATGGCGACCGCCGGAGGCAGGTTGTCGACAGCCTCGACGTCCGGCCTCTCCATTCTCTCCAGGAACTGCTTGGCGTAGGTGGAAAGCGATTCGACGTAGCGACGCTGGCCTTCGGCGAAGAGGGTGTCGATCACCAGCGAACTCTTGCCGGAACCGGAAGGACCGGTCACCACCGTGAAGGAACGCCGCGGGATGTCGAGGTCGAAACCCTTGAGATTGTGCTGACGGGCCCCTTTGACCGAGATGGGTGGTCGGGGGCTTGGAGCGGCACGGGCGGTCATGTCTGAATTTAGATCGCGGCCCGACCGCCGGACCTCCGAGATACCGGCGGTACCTGCGCACGCGGAACGGAGCATTCGACCGCGTAACCGTGTACGACCTTCACATGAAGATCCGGCGTACCTGGGCTCTCGAGCTCTCCTTGCTTGCGATGATCGCGTCCGCCGACCGGATCGAGGCGCAGCGATTCACCGGCCAGGTGATCGAGCAGGGGCTAGGCGTCCCGGTGGCGACGGCGATAGTGACGCTCGTCGATGGCGACGGCGAGGTGGCGGCCGTCTCCATCGCGGACGAGGAGGGCATGTACCGGCTCGACGCGCCTTCTCCGGGCATATACCGGATCGAGGCCGCGCGCATCGGCTACGACCGGGTCGAGACTCCGCCCCTGGAGGTCAGGAGTGCCGAGCGCACCTACCGGGTCGACCTGGAGATGAGGGTGGCTCCGGTCCTCCTCGAAGGGATCGAAGTGGAGGTCGGCCCCTCCCAGGCGGAACGCGCGGTCCGGTTCTTCATCGGACTGCATCCGGCCTCTCTGCGCAACGAGATCGTCCACTACGAGGAGATCCAGTCTCACCTGGCCCGGGGGCACTCGCTTCCGGACCTCGTGCGCTGGACGAATCGGTCCGGGATAATAGTTTTCCATACCTCCGACGGTCCGTGCTTCAGCGCCCGGGGGACTGGGTGCATGCCGGTCTACCTTAACAACTTCCAACTGCCGCAGGGTTTCAGCGACGCCGTTCCGCTCGACATGGCCCACGCCGTGGGCGTCGTGATGCCCGGCGAGACGATTCTCTACCCTCAGGGCGCGATCATCGTCTTCACCGAGGCCTGGCTGCGTTAAACGTTGCCTCCGTCCTCGGTGTCTCTTATCCTACGAAGAGATACCGGGCGCGGACGCTCGACCTGACCGCGCTCGAACCGCCGCCGCGCTCACCGGCTGTCCGGCCTGTGCCCCCCCTGCCCAACCGCAAATGAGCAAGTTCACCTCACGCATCGCGCGATCGACCCTTCCGGCCTCGGTTCTGGCTCTCATGCTCGCCGGCGCCCCGGCTGCGGTTCAGGCCCAGGATCTCGTCGGCACCTGGGAACTTGCCGTGGAAAACCCTCAAGGCTCGGCTTCTTCGACCCTCTCCTTCACCATGATGGACGGCGAGCTCAAGGGCGAGCTCCGCACCGCGAGGAGGGGGAGAGCGGGAGGCGACGGTCGCGAAATGACGATGGCCATCTCCGAGATCGAAGTCGAAGGCGATTCCTTCAGCTTCGTGGCCAGCATGTCGATGGGCCAGCGCTCATTGGCGATGAGCTACTCCGGCACCATCAGCGGCGACGAGATGGAAGGAACCATACAGGGCCCTCGCGGCGACCCCCGCGCCTTCACCGGAAAGCGCAAGACGGACTGACCGCGCTGGCGGGAACGAGGTAACGGCCGCCGCCTGGCGGCCCCCTTTCCCGGGTCCGCGAGCCGTGCCTCGCGGGAGCAGTTCCCGCCAACCAGGGGTAGCCGAGCGACGAACGCCGACCGTTTTCCCAAGGAGCTTTCCGCATGCGACTCTTCCTCGCCAGGACCGCGACCCTGGCAGTCCTTCCGCTTTCGTGGTTCGCCGTATCCGAAGCGGAGGGGCAGCAGCTCCGGCAGCTCCTCGCCAGCGATTACGAACGCGCCGAAAGCCGCCTTCAGAGCCACGTGTCGGACCTCGTGGCCGGCGACGTCGGCTCTTACCGGTGGCTGGCGGACGGTTCGTTCCGGTTCGGCGTCTCCGGAGCACCGGGCGCACCTGACCGTGTCTTCATCGCCGACCCGCGAACGGGCACGACGACGGCCGTGTCCGAGCTTCCTCGCGCTCCTGCCGACCCGCGGACCCGCCGAGAGCTCGTCGTCTCGCCCTCGGGTGGACGTGCGGTCTTCATCCGCGACCACGATCTCTGGCTGCGCGAGCTCGACAGCGGGGAGGAGAAGCGGTTGACCGCGGACGGAATCGAGGACTTCGGCTGGGGAACCAACAACGCCGGCTGGGTCCGGGGCCCGGGTCCCGTGGTGAAGTGGTCTCCGGACTCGCGGAGGATCGCCACCTTCAAGCACGATTCCCGCGGTGTGGGACACATGACGCTTGTCAGCACGAAGGTGGGGCACCCCGAGGTGGATCGCTGGCGCTATCCCCTGCCCGAGGACACCGTCATCTTCCGTATTCACCGAGCGGTGATCGACGTCGAGGCTCCGGCGGGAGAGGGAATCGTCCATCTCGCCATGCCCCCCGACCAGCATCGGACCACCTGCTCCGACCACGTTGTCTGCGGGGGCGAGCTCGGTGACGCCGAGTGGTCGGCCGACGGCCGCACCCTGGCTTTCGTTTCCAGCTCCCGCGACCACAAGCGCGCCGTCATGCGCATCGCCGACGCCGAGACCGGGGAGGTGCGCGATCTCTTCACCGAGACCGAAGAGACCTTCATACATTCGATCGGCTGGCGCTTCCTCTCCGGGACGAACGAAATCCTCTGGTACAGCCGACGCGACGGCTGGGGGCATCTCCACCTCTACGACACCGAGAGCGGCGAAGCGGTCAGGCGGGTGACCTCCGGCGACTGGACCGTGCTCGACATCGTCTCCGTGGACGAGGACAGGCGCGAAGTCTGGTTCACCGCAGGAGGTCGCGAGCCCGGCGACCCTTATTTTCACTACCTCTACCGAGCCGGCCTCGACGGCGGCGCCCCGGTGCTGCTCACGCCCGATTCGGCCCATCACGCCGTCTCCGTGGGCCCGAATCACGCCTACTTTTACGACGAGCGTTCGACCCCGACGACGCCCCCGACGGCGGTCCTCCGCGACCGAAACGGCGAGGTGGCGGTCGAGCTGGCCCGAGCCGACATCTCGGCCCTGGAGGCGACCGGATGGACGCCGCCGCTTCCCTTCGCGGTCAAGGCCCGAGACGGCGAGACCGATCTCCGCGGACTGCTCTTCCGCCCGTCGAAATTCGACCCGCAGAATAGCTATCCGGTGGTCAACTACCTCTACCCGGGTCCTCAGAGCGGCAGCGTGGGCAGCCGCGCCTTCCGCACCGCTCACCGGGACCTGCAGGCGATCGCCGAGCTCGGCTTCGTGGTCATCGAGCTCGACGCCATGGGGACGCCCGGACGATCGAAGGCGTTCCACGAGTTCTACTACGGCGACATGGGTGACAACGGCATACCCGATCAGATCGCCGGAATCCGGCAGCTCGCAGAGCGCCACTCCTGGATCGACCTCGACCGGGTCGGCATCTACGGTCACTCGGGGGGCGGGTTCGCCGCAGCCGGTGCGATCCTGCGCCATCCGGACTTCTACCACGTCGCGGTTTCGCAGGCGGGCAACCACGACAACCGCAACTACGAGGACGATTGGGGCGAGAAGTGGCAGGGGCTGCTGGAAGAGTACGAGGACGGCACCACCAACTACGACAATCAGGCGAACCAGCTCCAGGCCGGCAATCTGCGCGGCAAGCTGCTGCTCGCGCACGGAACTCTCGACACCAACGTTCCGCACTCCAGCACCATGCTCGTGGTCGACGCGCTGATCGCCGCCAACAAGGACTTCGACCTGCTTCTGCTTCCCAACCGCGGTCACGGTTTCGGCAACGAACCCTACATGATGCGGAGGCGCTGGGACTACTTCGTGCGCCATCTCCTGAACGCCGAACCGCCTGCGGGCTACGAGATCGGCAGGTGGGAACGCCCTGTGGGGTAGCGCGACGCGGTTCCGCAACTGCACGCGGCGCGACGGGCCGGCGCGACCGTCTGGGCGTCGTCGTCCTGCTGGGCGTCGCATTTTTCGGCTGTCATCCGGCGCTGCGCCTCTCTCCGAACGACGCCGACCGGGTGCTCGATCGGCACACGCTCGCGGCTCCCGACCCCGGGCAGCCCGGGCCCTTGGAGGTGCTCACCCTTTATTACGGCAGCGGCACGGACCTGAGGCGACCCGAGTACCGGGACTCGGTGAGCATCGTCACACCTGCGGTCGACGCCTCCAAGCTCGTCGATCTCGGGAGCTCGGCAGACGAGCGGAACGACTACTGGGGCTTCACGCCCGAGGAAATGCCGCTCAACGCCCGCGTGTGGTATCCTGCGGGCGACGGCCCCTTCCCGCTCGTGCTCGTGGTCCACGGCAACCACAACATGCGCGACTTCTCGGATCCGGGATACGACTACCTGGGCAATCTGCTGGCGAGCCGAGGCTACATCCTCGCCAGCGTCGACGAGAACTTCATCAACGGCGGCATCAGGGGCGAGAACGACGCGCGCGGCTGGTTTCTGCTCAAACACATCGAGCAGTTCGAGCGCTTCAACGAAGAGTCCGGCAATCCCTTCTTCGGTCGAGTGGCGATGGACCGGATCGCCCTCATCGGCCATTCGCGCGGCGGTGAGGCCGTGGCCAACGCCGCAGCCTTCAACCGGCTCGCCCGCTACCCGGACGACGCCACCGTCGTCTTCGACTTCGAGTACGGTATCCGGGGCATCGTCTCGATCGCGCCCGTCGACGGCCAATACCTGCCCACAGGCCGCAAGGTCGTGGCGAAGGACCTGAGCTACCTGACCTTCCACGGTTCGCACGACGGCGACGTGACGAGCTTCCACGGCCTGCGACTCTACGACCGTGTCGTGCTCGGCGATCCCGACGAGATGCGCTTCAAGTCTGCCGTATACGTCTACCGCGCCAATCACGGCCAGTGGAACACGGTCTGGGGGGCTCACGACCGGGGGCCGCGCAGCGGACGTTCGCTCGACCTCCGTTCGCTGATCACACCCGAGGAGCAGCGCCGGTTCGCGGAGATCTACGTGTCGGCCTTCCTGGAAGCGGTGTTGAAGGACAACCTCGACTATCTCCCCATATTCCGGGATCACCGCGTCATCGGCGACTGGCTGCCCAAGACCATGTACGTGACCCGCTTCGAGACCAACGCGTTCCGGGAGCTGGCCTCCTTCGAGGAGGACATCGATGTCGAGACCGGCACGGCCGCAGGCGTCGGGCTGCGCGGCGACTCCCTCTCGACCTGGAAGGAATCCACCTTGACGCTGAGGTCGAGCAACCGGGCCACCACCTCCTCCTCGCAGGAATCCCAGGCGGTGACGGTCGGATGGAGCGCCGGGGGCGAAGACGAGGACGACGAGAGCGACGGCGACGGCGGACCCACCCCGTCGGAAGGTGATCGCTCCGGAAGCTCAGGCGCCGAGAGCGATCCGGCCCTGAACGACGGGGCGGGAGACGGGGCGGCCGCAGCAACTCGCGGACTGCCGGATGACCGGGAAGCCAGGTTCGCGGTCGAGTTGCCTGCTCGGATGGCGGCCCGCTGGGCTCTGGGCAGGCTCCATTCCTTCAATTTCTCTCTCTCGCCGACTCGGCGGGGCCGGGGCGATCAGTCCGACTCCGCCGCCGCGCCGCCGCTGGTCTGGGTGGAGGCCGCGGATGACGCCGGCCGAACCGCCCGGCTCGCCGTCGCCGACTACGGCGCCCTCCGGCTTCCGCTCGACATCTACATTCTCAGACGACGAGACCGGGAGCGGGAAAGCTACGCCAACCAGTGGGAACTGACGCTCCAGGATTACGCGATACCCCTCGGGGATTTCCTCGAAGCCGAACCCGAGCTGAGCCTCAGGAGGCTGGTCGAACTTCGCTTCGTCTTTGATCGGAGCGAAGACGGCGAGGTGGTGATCGACCGGATCGGTATCAGCGAACTGCACCCGGAGTTCTGGACGGCCCGCTACCGGTAGTCCTCAGCGCCAGGCCAGCCCGAAGCGGTGGGTGCCGCCCGCCTCCGCCCAGTCGACGGGCTGAAAGCCCCATTCCAGGGCAATCTCGTCCCCCCAGAACGAAAACCCGAGCGTGACGGGCGAGGCCCCGCCCGCGACGACCCTGCGCAGTCCCGCCCGAGCCACGAAAGTCCGCCCCGAAACCGGCCAGTAGCCGACCTCGACGCCGCCGGCCGGAATGGTGGCGGAGCCGAGCACGCTGAGCTCGCCCGCGAACCCCAGGTCGAGAGGACCCGCCTGGATTCCGTACCTGCCCAGACCCACCCTCATCCGCCGCGGCTCGGCGTTCAGCTTCTCGCGCCCGAGGTTCTGATAGGAAGCCGCCACGGTCACACCGACCAGCTCCGTCGAGACACCCAGGTCGACGAGCGGCTCCCGCCATCGCGCGCTTCCCAGGCCCTCCTCGGCCAGCTTCGTCGTCACCCCGATGTCGAGCGGTCCCAGCTCGCGGGCATAGCCCAAGTGGACCGAGAGCGTCGAAGCCCCCGAGCCGCCGCCGCGAATTATCTCGCCCTGCCCCAGGTCGACGGGAGAAACGTGGGAGCCGACCGGCGACCAGGAGTGGTGGGCGCTCAAGGGAACGACGGTGTAATCGCTAATGCGCAGCGAGTTCACCCCCAGGGCGACGGTGCCTCCGTGCCAGGACCGGGCCGCGGCCAAGGTCGCCTGGACGGCGTCGCCGCTCCAGAACTGGAGTTGGGCCCCGAACCCCCTGGCACCGCCGTTCACGACGGCGGGATGGTAGAAGACCGCGTCGGCCCGTGACGCACCGAGCTGGTAGGCGCCGCCCAGCCCCAAAGCCCGCACCGAAGCGCTCGCCCAAGGGATGCGCGGGAATTCGGACGTGGACTGACCGAAGGCCGGGGCGGCCATCGAGAGAACGGCGACGACCAGGGCAAGAACGCTTGTCGGCAGGGCAAGATCGCTGACCTTGACGCCCTTGCAACGACGACACCGATAGACCCGGCGGCGGCGAACGTATGCGAGATCCGGGCGGGGCGGCACCTCGTCGGCGTCCATCGGGCCGCCGCACCGAACACACCTGTCATCCAGCGCATTCCCGGATTCGGAAGGCCGTGCGGAACGAGCCTCGGAGCGCGCATTGGAAGCGGAAGACTTGCGTTCAACCATGGTTCCCTATAAGGTAAGCGGCGCAAATGTCGCCGGAACGCCGGAGCAGCTCCACCCGCTCCCGCGCCGACCTCGCCCTCGCCGAAGGGCGTACACTCGAAATGGAAACTAGTGGCGAAAGAAGCAATAGCGATCGAAGGAACCGTAAAGGAGGTGTTGCCAAACGCGACCTTCCGAGTTCTGCTCGAGAACGGACACGAGATCCTGACCTACCTCTCCGGCAAGATGCGGCAGAATTACATCCGCGTCCTGGAGGGCGATCGGGTCAAGTGCGAACTCTCTCCTTACGATCTTTCACGCGGTCGCATCACGTACCGCTACAAGTAGCCGTCGAGGGCGAACCGCCCCTAACCCGGACCGCCCGAAACCCGGGATTCCCGGGGTGCGTACCATGCGGACATCCCGGCGACGTCGACCCCGGCGGCGCCGAACCCCTCCTCCCGCACTTACGGAGCTCCTGAATGCGCAACTTCGCCTACGCAGCCATGGGCGGCGCCGTCGTTCTCCTGGCGCTCAAGCTGCTCGCGCCTCTGGTCCTGCCCATCTTCGGCATACTCTTCGGCATCTTCGCCACCTTCCTCAAGGTCGCCCTCATCGGCGCCGGCGTCTGGCTCCTCTGGAGGTTCATGAAGAGCCAGAAGAAAGGCGACTGCTGCTGACGGTTCCGGCCGGGCCTCAAGGGCCGGTCCCGCGAAACGGTCGGCGGCGGCTTCTCGCCGCGACCTCCATCTCCGGCGGCGGCTTCAGTCCTTCATTCCGGTGTTCGGATTCCGGACGTCCATTTCCAGGTATTCCACCAGCGACAGCGCGGTGCTCACCGACGGACTGACCACCTGGTCGGCTCCGGCCCGCTTCATCTTGGCTACCGACTCCTCGTTCCGAACCCTCGCGACTATCCGCAGGCCTTCGGGACCCAGAGTCCGAGCCGAAAGGCAGACGAAGAGCGAATCGGCATCTCGCGTCAGGCAGGCGACGAGTCCCACGGCACGGGTCACGCCGGCCCTCCGAAGCACCTCGTCCGAGGTCGCGTCGCCGCGGTAAAGGTCCTCTCCGCCCCCGTCCTCCTTCAGTTGCCTTATCTTACCCTCGTCGACCTCGATCATCACGCATCGAAGGCCGTCCGCGCGGATCTTGCCGGCCACCAACCGACCCGTCCTGCCGGCGCCGCACACGATAACGTGACCGTTCACTCTTCTCAGCTCCCTGCCGATGGACCAGTCGCCCAACGCCCGTTTGAGGTCGTACTCAACCAAGGCCTCGGTTATGGTCGCGAACCAGACGGCGATCGCGGTGATGCCCGCCACGAGCAGCGATAGGGTGAGCGCGCGACCAGCCGTCGAAAGTGGAAAAATCTCGCTGTAACCTACTGCGGAGACGGTTATCGCCGCCATGTACAGGGAATCTCCCAGGGACTGCCCTTCGATGAGCATGTACCCGATCGTTCCCCCCGAGACCACGAAGACGACGAAGCACGCAGCCAGCATGAGTCGCCGGACCCACTTCCTCAGCATAGCGGTTCGCGTTCGCCGAGCCTTGGGTGTCGGTGCGCACGGGTGGTTGCGGTTTGGTTACGCATTCGCCATTATATGAGGTGAAGGGCTCATCCACGCCCGTTCGGAGTCACTCCAACCCCAGAGGAATCCCTCCCGATGAACAAGTCCGATCTTGCCGCCGCGGTAGCCGCCAAGGCCTCCATCTCGAGAAAAGAGGCCATGGACGCCGTAAACGCGATCTTCTCCTCCGACGACGGCGCCATAGTCGAGGCGCTCCGTAACGGCGACCGCGTTCAGGTTATCGGCTTCGGCACCTTCGAGCGACGCAGCCGCGCCGCGCGCACCGGCCGGAACCCGGCCACCGGCGCGACCATCGAGATCGCGGCGTCGCAGTACCCCGCCTTCCGGGCCGGAAAAGGCCTCAAGGACGCTTTCTAGGACGATCACGGCGTTCCGGCGGACGCCTTCCGGGGCCTCCGCCGGGTGCGGCGCGTTCTCGCGTCCTGCCCGAAGAGCGATCCGATCGGACGTTCCGGTCGTTTTGGGTTCGCGTGTCACGTGGACGATCGAAGTCCACGCGTACCGCCCTTCCCTTCAGGCTGCACCCGTTCAGGGCGCGTACGACGGTCTTGGCCACCTCCCGGCGGATTTCCACCAGGGTGTGGCTCTCCTGAATGGATATCTTGCCGACGTCGGTGCCGGCCACCTTGGCCTCCCCGGTGATCGCCCCGAGGATGTCGCCGGGGCCCGCGCCGTCGCGGCGGCCGCAACTGAGGAAAAGCTTCTCCCACTCCGGCTGATCCGAGGAGGTCGTCTCCGCCTGCGGCGTCGCCGCGTAGGGCGTGGCGGCGTTCGCGCTCGCTCGCCATAGGGAGACCGCCGCAGCCGCCACCTCCGCCGGCTCCATTTCCTCGAAGAGCGGCTGGAGCGCCGCCAGGTAAGCTGTCGTAGCCTCGTTCCCGGCCGTCTTCCGGATGGGATCGAGCAGGGCGTCGACCCTGTCCGGCGTCCTTGCGCGCGCAGGCCAGGGAACGCCGGCGTAACCGGCGGCCTTCAGCACGGCCTTCAGGTGCGCCACCTCCCTCGGCAGCGCCACGGCGGCCGAGATCGGCGACAGCTCGTGGCGAGCGTGCAGCTCCTTCGGCGAGTGCGGCAGATCGCAGCTCAGCACGGCGAGATGCGACGGAGGGATGCGGGGGGTCGAAAGGCTCAGCGCTTCCTGCGTCGAGGCGACATCGCGGGCGAGCCAGATTGAGCAGTCGGCATCCCCGACTCCCCCGGCGCCGAACCCCCGCAGGGCCGCCAGGTCCCCGAAATCCGCCAAGGCGTCGTCGCCCTTGCGGAAGACGATGACGTGACGGACGCCCTCCGCCATGAGTGAGCGCGCAACCTCGAGCGCGGCCTCCTCTCGGTCCTCCAGGGTGACCCGGTAGCGCAGACCGCCGCGGCCGCGAGGCGGTTCCGTAGCGGTCGGCCATCCGGTTATGCTCGGGGCCTTCCTGAGATGAGCCCTGCAGAGATCGCGCACTCCGCTCGTGGCCGGGAAGGCGGTGACGATCCGCTGAGTGTCTCCGGGCAGCGCCCCCAGCAGGCGTCCGACCTGTTCCAGGCCATGCTGTTTTTCAAGGCGGGAAAGCTGGTCGATGACGAGCGCCGAGATCTCGTTAAGGCCTCGTCCGCTCGGAGTAGAGTGGAGCACCGTCAGCGAGCCCGAGGGAGAGAGGCCCGGCGCGTTGTTGTCGCCAGGCGCGGAGCCGTCGGGAGCCGAGACAAGCTCGGCGATGTCGTCCGGCGTGGCGAAGAGCAGGTTCGCCCCGGCCGCGTTCCTCCAGACGCCGCCCGTCGCCGCGATCGCGAGACCGCGGGCGGCGGCCACCCGCGCGACGTTCTCGGCCAGATAGCCGGCTCTTTCCTCCGTCGCGGCGACCACGAGAGCGATCCCACCCGTAGAGTCGCCGTTCCCGTTCGCGAGGCGGTCGATCAGGCCCGATGCCCACGCCCATGTGACACCCGCGCCGCTACCGGCTTCGATGAAGACGTCCTTTCCGCGCCGGACCGCTGGAATCGCCGCGATCTGGACGGCTGTCGGAGTCTCGATACCCTCAAGTGTCAGGGCCTCGATCACGGCATCGGAGAGGCCTAGCTCGTCCACGCTCACGGACTATTACCGGCTGGACGCCGAAGCGCTCCAGGCCCGCTTCGAGCCACGCGGGCCTCGTCCCATCAGCCGGGTCGACGCCGGACCGCGCTTGTCGCCGGGCTCGTACGGCATCCAGCTCAGGATCCGCTGTACTTCGTAATCGAGTCGGGAGGTGCGAAGCTTGTCGGTGGTGGCGGTGACGGAGGTGTAGGGACCATGGCGGTGCGCGGAGAGCGCCACCGTGCCCTCCTCGCCCGTGAAAGTCGCCTCGTGGTCCGATTGCCCGGTCTTGGATAGCTTGAGCACGTTGGACAGAATGTCCGCAGCAAGCTCGAAGGCCTCGGGCGGAGTCAGAACGGTCTTGCGCTGGTATGAAGCCATGGTGTGTCGGTTGGAGCGGTGGGTCCGAGCTCATCCGCCGTGAAAAAGGAAATCCGCGATCTCCAAAGCCCCATGGTAACCGCGAAAGACGCGGAACTCCGGATCGTCGGGCTCTCCCAGCGTCAGGCAAGGTAGCTCAATACCCCGCTCTCGGGCCCTCGTGCTCCGTGTTGCGAGCTCGGCCGCGTGGATGTCCAGATCGAGGGTGACCTTCACCTCGCCCTCCGAGAGTCCAAGGCGCCTGCCGATCTTGACCAGCACGTCGATCCTCCCGATGTCGCGCCCCTCCGCGAAGAAGGCGTGGAAGAGAGCCGCCGTCGCGCGGGCCGCTTGGTCGTGCCCGCTCGCGAACAGCACGAGCTCGTGAGCCTTGCCGGGATCGGGCACGAGCAGGGGGGGCGTTTCGGTGAAATCCGAAGCGAGAGGAAGCGCTGGAACCGCCTCGCGGGCGCTCTTCAGACGGCGGGCCCAAGCGGGGTCCGCGGTGTCGGTCAGGACGCCGCGAGACGTGATGGGTACGCGTTCGACTGCAGCGAGATCGTATCGCCTCGGCCCCGACCGCGCCAAGCTCCCCAGCTCAAGCTCGACGGCATAGGAGAGCGGGTCGGTCAGGTCGAAATGGAATCGGGGGGCTGAGGAGGCTCGTCCGGAGGGGTCGGTCAACCCGCCTCCTCTTCCTCGGACCCCGGACGGGTCGCCGGGGTGCCGTCCAAGGAAATCGGGGGCGGCATGGCATCGCACTCTCGAGCGCTCACCGTCTCCAAGCGGCGGCATCCGGCATCCCGCGGCTGAACAGCATGTCCAGGCCGGGTTCCGCCACGCCCGCCTTTGCGTCAGCGGCAAGTCGGTATTGGGGCGGCAGGTCGCGAAGGATGGCGCGCACCTGCCCCGTGCGCGGATCGCGCAGGATGGCCATGGCGCGGTCGCTGTCGCCGTCGAGCGCGACGGTCCCTCCGGGCCCGGTGAGCGTGACGGCGGCGAGCGCGGCCTGCCAGGCGGGCCGGGCGGGCACGACGAAGACGAACGACGATTCCCCGTCGCCGTCCGCCAGCACGGGCATGGCGAAGCTGATCGAGAAGAGCGTCTCGCCGTCGGTGGCGGTTCCGACGATCCGATGATCGCCGGCGGAGTCGGGCAGCAGCGGCGGCGCGTCGACCGCGAACGCGGGTTCCAGAACACCGCCCCACAGCATGAGGGAGGCCGCCGGTTCGGCAACGATGGCGTCGCCGCCGCTCCCCTCGTCGGCGAGGCGGAAGCGGAGCGCCTTGGTGAAATGGTAGTCGCTGACCCAGTGGGGGCCGCAGTACGACATCACGTCCGGCCTGCTCGGGTGCACCAGTCCGCCTCCTTCGAAGTCGTAGCCCCAGACACCGCTCGATCCGTCGGGGTACGGGAACGCCGGGTCCACCCCCCCGGGGCCCCCGCACGGCGCATGCCACAAGCTCATGCTGTGGCCCAGTTCGTGCGAGATGGTTCCGCTGTTCGGTCCTGCGGCGCTGACCCGGCCCGGCCGGAACGCCACACCGCCCCGGAACCGTCCCGACATCATGCCCATCCAGTGGCCGCCACCCGCTTCGAGCGCACGGATCACGCCCGTTTCGCGAAGGAGGTCGCGCGGGTTGTTGCTCGACGAGAGCACGGGTGCGTGCGCCGTCACTTCGAGAGCGCCGACCGGCAGCAGGGTTCGGGTTTCGTAAAGCAGTTCGTGACCGTGGGGATCGGCCGCCATGCCGGCCGTCTGGCCCAGGATCGCCGAGTCCGGATCGACGCTCCACAGGAAGGGGATCACCGTGAGGTCGAGGACGGGCATTTCGCGCACGTCGACGGGAAGGCGGCCGGTTTCGGGGATCCGTCTCGCGACGCCCAGCCCCGGGTCCAGCGTCCCGTCCGGGTCGATCTCGACGACCATTTCCAGTCCCGGGCGGATCGCGGCGGCCGGGATCGCGGCGTTGGCGGACGCGGCCAGCGATCCCTGCTCCACGACGGTCGGAATCGGACCGGCGCCTGCCGGAATCTCGGCCGTGTGAACGAGCGCCCCGTCCACATGGAACGAGGCGCGGACGCGTGGCTGGGGCTCCCGGTTCTCCCGCGTTGCCGTGACGAACGTTCGCAACAGCGCTTCCTCGCCCGCAACGAGCGGGACCGGGAACTCCCGCGACTGCACCGTCTGCACGAGATACGCCATCGTGCGCCTGCCTCCGCACAGTGGAATGCGCCCGTTCAACAGGCGGTCCAGCCAGTCGAGGAAGCCGGCGTCGGACGGCGCGCAGAGTCCGGTGCCGTAGGCCGCGAACATTTCCAGCGAAGTCAAAGCGGTCAGTTCCGCCGGAAGGGCGCCCGACATCTCCGCGTTGCCCGACAGGAAGAGCTCTTGGAGGCTCGTCAGTCCTCCGAACTCGGGGGGCAGCGAGCCGACCAGCCCGTTCCGGGCGAGAGCCAGCACTTCGAGGTTGGACAGGCTGCCCAACTCGGCGGGGATCGGACCCGCCAGTTCGTTGCCGCCGAGGAACAGACCGCGCAGTTTGGCAAGGTCTCCAAGCTCGGACGGGACCGTCCCCGCCAATTGATTGTTCGAGAGGTCGAGCCTCGTCAGGTTGTGGAGTCGCCCGAGTTCGGCGGGAATCGCGCCTTCCAGGCTCCCCCACAGGATGAGGTCTCTCAGTTCGGCGAGATCGCCGAGCTCTGCCGGGATCGGACCCGCCAAGAAACGACTACCACCGAGGTTCAGCCGCACCAGATGCTTCAGGCTTCCGAGCTCGGGGGGGATCACCCCCGAGAGACGGTTGTAGGTCAGTGACAGGCCGGTCACGCGACCCTGGTCGTTCACCTCCACTCCATACCAGTCCCCGAGCGGCGCGTCCGTCAGCCAGTTGTCGTTCTTGTACCAGCCAGGTCCGCCAAGTGTCTCGTATGCGAGCTCCAGGATCTCGCGGTCCGACAGCGGTGCGCACGCGACGCCCGTGCCCTCGTGGGACGGTATCGCGTTCAACCATTCCCGGAACCCCGCCTGAGACGGTGCGCAAACGCCGGTCCCCTCGTAGTGAAGCGCGCGCAATGGCAGCGTCGCCAGCGACTGCGGAAGCGGGCCGGACAGGGCCGTGTTGCCACCGATCCTCAACTCCGTCATCCGAGCCAACGTCCCGAGACTCGCCGCAAGTCGTCCCGAGAGTCCGTTTCGCTCCAGGTCGAGCGCCGTCACGCGACCCAGCGAGTCGGCCCGGACCCCGTGCCACTCTTTCAGGGCCGGGCCGCCGACCCACCCATCGGCATTCGTCCAGCCGGATCCGCCCGCTCGCTCGAACAGCAACTCGAGCGCCTTCCAGTCGGACTCGTTGCAGAGAGCGTCCGACCCGTCCCCGAATCCGATGCCCTCCAGCCATGCAACAAATGCCGAAATGCCGGGCACGCAAAGGCCGTCGTTTCGGGCGATGGAGAATCTCACAAGCTTGTCAAGTTGCAGAAAGCTTTGCGGAATCGGGCCGGTTAGATTGTTACTATGCAGCCGGAAATCTGTCAAGCTGACCAGACTACCCAGCTCGGACGGAACCGGGCCTTCCAGCTCGTTCCCATACAGAATGAGCGTCCTCAGGTTGACCAAGTCCCCAAGCTCGGACGGAATCGGACCGTCGAGGTTGTTGTAGTTCAGTAGGAGCCAGTTGAGGTTCTCGAGGTTGCCGAGTTCGGCCGGAATCGGACCGGTGAGGTAGTTAGTGCTCAGCTGGAGCCGGTAAAGGTTCACCAAGCTTCCGAGCTCGGCCGGGATCGGGCCCTCCAGCGCGTTGTCTTTCAGGTGCAGCGTCCGTAGTTGAGCCAGGGTGGCAAATTCGGATGGAATCGGACCGTCCAGCGCGTTCCTCTCCAGATCGAGCGTCCTCAGGTTGACCAAGTCCCCAAGCTCTACCGGAATCCGACCGGTGAGCTCGTTATCGCCCAGACGCAAATCGACGACGCGCCCCGACCCGTCGGTACGCACACCGTACCAGTCCTCGAGCGGCGCGTCGGTCAGCCAGTTGTCGTTCCTGGCCCAGTTGGGGCCGTCCGTCGCCTCGTAGAGAGCCATCAGCGCCGCCCGGTCGGGGTATTCCACCGTGATCTCGGAGATGCCGAAGGCTTCGCCCGCCGTCGCGGTGATCGTCGCGGCGCCTTCGCCGACTCCGCGAACCAGACCCACGCCGTCCACGCCAGCCACCGACATGTCGCTCGTCGACCAGCTGAAGGCCGCACCGCTCACGCGGCGCCCGTTCTCGTCGAACAGCTCGGCCGCCAGCCGCACCGTGTCGCCGGGCGCGATCGTGTCGGCGGACGGACGGACGACGACACCGACCGAGAGCGTCACCGTGATTATCGCAGTGTCCGACGCCGATCCCGCAGCGGCCGTGATCGTCGCGGTTCCGACGCCCGCCGCCGTCGCCAGCCCGGATTCGTCCACCGTCGCGACGGTCGTGTCCGAACTCGACCAGGAGACCGTCGCGCCCGCCAGGACCCGCCCGATCTGATCCCGCACCTCGGCCGTGAGCCGCGCCGTGTCCCCCAGCGCCGCGAACGCCACCGTGTCCGGGGCCACCGCCACGGTCGTCGGCACAGGAGCCGCGACCGCGAGCTGCGCGGCACCCGCGACCCCCTCAGCCGTCGCCGCGATCTCCACCTCGCCCGCCCCGGTCCCGCTCACCAGGCCCGACCCGTCCACCGTCGCAACCAGCGTGTCGCTCGACTCCCACGTGAACTCGACCCCCGCCACGGCGTGGCCGTTCGCGTCGGTCGCCTCCGCCGTCAGCCGCAGCGTGTCGCCCGTCACCAGCGTGTCGACGGCGGGACCAACCGCCACCGCGCTCACCGCCTGGGCCACCGTCACCGCCGCGCTCCCCGACGTCGACCCCGCCGTCGCCGTGATCGCGGCCGTCCCGTC
>JAGWBQ010000019.1:46420-54216 GCA_021295815.1 Gemmatimonadota bacterium
GACCAGGAGACCGTCGCGCCCGCCATGACCCGCCCTATCTGATCCCGGACCTCGGCCGCGAGTTGAGCGGTGTCGCCCAGCGCCGCGAACGCCACCGTGTCCGGGGAGACCGCGACGGTCATCGGCGCAGGAGCCCCGACCGCGAGCTGCGCGACACCCGCGACACCTGCGGTCGTCGCCTCGATCTCCACCTCGCCCGCACGGACCCCGGTCACGAGGCCCGCATTGTCCACCGTCGCCACCAGCGTGTCGCCCGACTCCCACGTGAACTCGGCTCCCGCCACCGCGTGGCCGTTCGCGTCCATCGCCTCCGCCCTCAGCCGCACCGTGTCGCCCGCCACCAGCGTGTCTACCGCGGGAGCGACAGTCACCCCGCTCACCGCCTGGGCCACCGTCACCGTCGCGCTCCCCGACGCCGACCCCGAGGCCGCCGTAATCGTCGCGGTTCCGTCGTCATGCACCGTCACCAGCCCCGACCCGTCCACCGTCGCCACCGAAGCGTCGCTGGACGCCCACGTGAACTCCGCTCCCACCACGGCGTGGCCGCTCGCGTCGAACGCCTCGGCGGTCAGCCGCACGGTGTCGCCCAGCGCCGCGAACGCCACCGTGTCCGGGGAGACCGCCACGGTCGTCGGCACAGGAGCCGCGACCGCAAGCTGCGCCACACCCGCGACACCCGCGGTCGTCGCCGCGATCTCCACCTCACCTGCGCCGGTCCCGGTCACGAGGCCCGATCCGTCCACCGTCGCCACCGACGTGTCGCCCGACTCCCACGTGAACTCGACCCCCGCTACCGGATGGCCGTTCGCGTCGGTCGCCTCCGCCCTCAGCCGCAAAGTGTCGCCCGCCACCAGCGTGTCCGCGGCGGGAACGACCGCCACCGCGCTCACCGCCTGGGCCACCGTCACCGTCGCGCTCCCCGACGCCGACCCCGAGGTCGCAGTGATCGTCGCCGCTCCGTTTCCCGCCGCCGTCACCAGCCCCGAGGCGTCGACCGTCGCTGCGGTCGTGTCCGTACTCGACCAGGAAACCGTCGCGCCCTCCATGACCCGCCCGACCTGGTCCCGCACCTCGGCCGCGAGCCGAGCGGTGTCCCCCTGCGCCGCGAACGTGACGGTCGCGGGCGTCACGGTCACCGTGGTCGCCCGGGGCGGATCGGGGGGCGGTTCGATCACCCCGTCGCCACATGCGACGGCCCAGCCAGCCAGGCCTGCCAGCACAAGCATGGGCGCTACGGCTGGTGGTCGTCTCATGGCATCATCCTGGCGAAACAGGTCCACGGCCAAGCCGCCAGGACCGATGGAGCTGGACTGGATTTTCGACTCGGCTTCAACCTAACGTGGTTCCGGGAGTCGCCGCCACCGCGAGTCGGCGTTGGGACGACCCGCTAACGCAGGACCCTCGCTGCCGACATCGGTGAAGGTGTCCCAACCGTCCGTGAAAGCGGGGCAGGTCTAGTCGATTCAAAGCTACGCGGCAACATCCTTACCGTCAACCGGGGGAATGGCGAGCTCGTCCAGGTCGTGCGCGCCAAGGCTCAGGGGTCGGCTTGTAGTGGCCGCGCTCGGCGGACTTGACCATTGCACGAGACCGGCTCCGCCGCGTTGCAGAGGCGATGGGGTCCAGGCTCAGCCCCCCGGCCAGCGGTGCTGTCTACCTTACTCACCGAAACTTCCATCATCTTCGCGTGGTAGAGCCTCCCTCACCTCTCGTTCTAACCTCTTACTGTCGCTGCTCAGAGACCTTGGTTCCCTTCACTCTCAAGAGTGCTCGTTCCGGCGGACATGTACGAGTCGTCTGCCTTTCCGGCGTTGCCGGATGTCTTCTGGTCGTCGGGATCGAGAGCGGAACGTTCCTTCGGCATGTGTTCCAGATTGCTCCCATCGTGATCCTGTTGGGGTTCGCCATCCGCCGAAAGCCCTGGACCGCGCCCGCAGCCCTTGGCCTATTGGGTTGCTGGGCCTTCTTCATGGGACTGATCTGGTTGTACCTGGCCGGAATACAGACTTTCTTTACGGGCAGCTACACACTGCTAGAAATCGCGTTGACCATCCTCATCGGTGGGTTTTCCGTCGTCGGCATCGTTGCTTCCTGGACCGCAGACCGGACCATCGGACGTAAGCAACGGATACTCACTGCGATAGCGTTCGCTGCGCTACAGCTGGGGATTATGTGGCTTAGTCTCTTTGGCGATCGTATCCTAGCGATGTGGAGCGGGGCGTAAGGATCCGCAGGGGCGCTAGCATCGCTTCGCTTTCCCTCGCGAACCCCTATGCCCGAGCCTGCTGCCATTACCCGCGCGCTCGACCGGGCTCGACCTGCACTGGACGAATTGATCGGTCCGGGTGCTGAATTCCGACCGAAGCTTGGTTACCCAAAACGCCGCATCATTTCACTTCACCTACATCGGGCCCAGGCCGACGCTGCCGTGTACGGGTAGCCCTGCTCCGCAGACCACCCGAACATGGGCAATCAGCGCAAGTCGTCCATCGACCGGCGGGGGCCCCTTGTCAGAGACGGCGGTTGCAACCGCCGCGGGAGAGACCGGGCGGTGAGGCGGATCGTGAGGCCGGGCAGGCCTTAGGTGGCGGTTGGTCGTCAGAGGGTAGTCTCCGGGTCGCGGAGTAATTTTCAGGTCGGTCTTGCTGATGCCTGACCTGTACGCTCCGCCCGCGGGGCGTAGTAGGCACGGGAAGCTCGCACGCTCGTCATACGGAAGCGCCGAGATGATCGGTTTAGGATCTTGATCGAAACAATGGCTGCAACAAAGGGAGAACAAGCGGAATGGCTAAGACAATCGTTGGTATCGGACTGGGCGGCTTGATCGCATTCGCGTTGGGATTAGGTACGAGCTGCTCGGACATAACCGGCTCAGTCGCCGCACCGAGAGCGGGCGAAGCGATTCAGGACTGCGAAGTGTGTCCCGAGATGGTGGTGGTCCCGGCTGGCAGCTTCACTATGGGGTCCCCGGGCACAGAGAATGGACGATACGACGACGAAGAACCGTCGCACCCGGTGACCATCAACTACGAGTTCGCGGTAGGGGTATACGAAGTCAGTTTCGACGAGTGGGAAGCATGCGCGCGCGGCGGTGGATGTGGAGGCCACCTGCCGTCAGGCTCGGGATCGGGCCTTGGGAGGCACCCAGTGACGAATGTGAGCTGGAAGGATGCTCAGGCATACGTAGAATGGCTTTCCCGTACGACAGGAGCACAATACCGACTCTTGACGGAAGCGGAGTGGGAGTATGTGGCACGCGCTGGGACTCAGACAGCGCGGTACTGGGGAGAGAGCGAATCGGAGCAGTGTCGATACGCCAATGGAAGGGATGCTGCTGCGCCGTGCAGGGATGGCTACACAAATACCGCGCCAGCGGGCTCTTTTGATCCGAATTCTTTCGGCCTGTATGACGTTCTGGGCAACGTGTGGGAATGGACCGAGGACTGTTGGAAGGACAACTATTCGGATGCCCCGAACGATGGGAGCGCACGGCAAACTGGGAACTGTTCTGTTCGTCTAGCTCGCGGCGGCTCCTGGCTCACCGCTCCGAAAGCCCTCCGTTCAGCGGTCCGTGGCAGGACCAATGCCGGTAACCGGCATACCGACCTCGGCTTCCGTGTCGCCCGAACCATAAGCTGACGGTTGAGTCTTTCGTTCCTTACTTCCGGGACTGGTGGGGTGGTCCTACATCGTTGGACAGTCCGAGGGCAAAGTCAAGGTGAATTCCGACTGGATTTGAGAGCCCTCGGGAACCTTCGCTACGTGGATCGTAAGCCCGGGTCGCCGGTCGGATTCCCCTCCCGGCAACCCGGGCTTGCTGGAGGTCTGAACGCGCGGGCGGAGCGGGCGGATTGCCCGCTGTGCCTCCGGCCCGCGTCCTCATCGGTACGCGGGGAAATGCTCGGACACGTGGACGGACGGGAGCCTGCGGGCACTCGACACCGGTCGACCGGACGCGACGCGGGTCGCTCATGCCGCCCTCGCGCCGTTGCGGTAGGTCTCGCCCGGCGTCCGCCCGCCCAGCGACGAGTGCGGACGCACCTCGTTGTAGAAGTCGATCCACGAGCCGATGATCCGTTGGGCATCCAGCCCATTGCGGAGTTCATGCAGGTACGCGGCCTCGTACTTCAGCGAGCGCCAAAGCCGTTCAATGAAGATGTTGTTGAGGAACCGGCCCCGGCCGTCCATCGAGAACGCCACGCCCGCACCCAACACCCGGTCGGCGAAGGCCGCGCTGGTGAACTGCGCGCCCTGGTCGATGTTCAGGATCTCCGGAGTCGTCCGGATGAGCGCCTCGTCCAGAGCCCCAATGCAGAACGAGGCGTCCATCGTGTTGGACAGCCGCCAGGAAAAGACGTGCCGCGTCGCCCAGTCCATCACGGCCACGAGGTAGAAAAAACCTTGCGTCACAGGGACATAGGTGATATCCGCGCACCACACGTGGTCCGCACGGCAGATCTCGATGTCGCGCAGCAGGTAGGGAAAGATCCGGTGCTCCGAGTTCGCCACGCTCGTGCGCGGCCGCCGGTAGGTCGCCTCCATCCCCATGAGGCGCATGAGCCGTCGGATCCGGTGCCTGCCAGCCGTGACACCCTCGCGGCGGAGATGTCTTATCATCTGCTGGCTCCCGCAGAACGGATAGTCCATGTGGAATTCGTCCATCCGCCGCATCACCGCCAGATTCTCCGCGCGCTCTCCCTTCGGCCGGGAGCAGAGCGACGATCGGCTCACGCCCAGCAGCACGCAATGCTTCGACAGGCTCAGCGGTCCGGCCGACTCGATCATCCCGAAGCGCTCCGCCCGGCTCAACGCTTCAACCCGCACCGAAAAAATCCCGCTCTACCGTGAGCTCCCCGATCTTGGCATGCAGGTCGTGGATCTTCGCCTCACGCTCCTTGGCGAGCTTCCGCCTCCCGCCCTTGGCGAACACCTCCGGCACGTTCCTTTGGTCGCGGGCGTGACTATCTTCGGCGCAAGTAGCCCGAATGGACGATGAACCAGACCGCAACCGACCGCAATTGAGGCGGCCATAGTAGTACAACGCTCCTCATCCGTTTGTCATTCTAGAATGCGAACTCTTCAACTGATGCGAGACACCGACGACACCCGGCTGACCACTGGCGACAACCGGCCTGATCGTCTCATGGCCGAGATCAAGGGCGGGTCGTCGTGGGCGCTCGGTCGGCTGATGAACCTCTGTTGGGAGGAACTCGTGCACTATGCGGCACGCCAGCTGGGCGACGTAGAACTGGCCCAGGATGTCGTGCAGGAGGCGTTCATCCAGGTGTGGGAGCGGAGGCGGGGCTGGCGGCCCCGGGGATCCGCCCGGGCGTACCTGTACAGGATCGTACGGAACCTGGTGATCGACGAGAAGCGAAAGTACGAAGTAAGGCGGCGATGGGCCGAACGCCAGCAGCTGAAGGATGCGCCGCGACCGGCGACCCCCGCCCAGGAACTGGACGCGAAGATGCTGGCGGACGCGTTCGATGCGGCCGTCGCGTCGTTGCCGGATCGCCGGCGCGAGGTGTTCGAGCTCGTCTTTCAGCGCGGGCTGAGCCATGCGGAGGCGGCGGCGGTGCTAAACATCTCGGTGCAGACGGTGGCGAACCAGATGAGCGCCGCGCTACGGAGTGTGCGGCGGGCGATCAACGACAATCAGGGCGATTAGGATGGACACCAGGGAGGACCGGATGGACGAGTTGCTGCTCCGGCATCTGCGCAAGCAGGTGACGGACGAGGAGAGCGCGGCGGTGAAAGAGTGGATGAATGGCTCGGCGGAGCGCGAACGCGACCTGGCCCAACTCCGACGCGTAGTCGAGGCCGGGAAGATGGCAGACCGTCGAATCTTACCCGGCAACCCGCCGTCCGCCGAGGATTTGATTTGGCGGGCTGAGGCGCGACGGGGTGGTTCCGCGAAGTTGCGTCTGGCACGTCTCGAGAGGAGAGTGAAACCCGCGCGCGCCTTGCGTCGCCGATATTGTCTCGTGGCAGCCGGGGTCATCGCCATCGTCGCCTCGGCAATGTTTCAAGTCTTCAGGGGCGGGAGCAATAGCGGCCTTCCGAGCATCACTGCCACGGCCAAGGAATTCGGGACCGGCCCCGGAGAGACCGAGATGGTGCGTCTGGCCGACGGTACCGTGATCCGTCTCGGGCCGGACAGTCGCCTTAGTGCGGCGACGGGCGAGACGACCCGCGACGCCACGCTCCACGGTGAGGCCTTCTTCGCCGTCACAACCGACGCGGGGCGCCCGTTCCGCATCACCACGGCGGCGGGGACCGCGCAAGTGCTGGGAACTCGTTTCCACCTAGCGGCCCGCGCCGACGGGCTCGCCGTAACTGTGGTCGAGGGCCGAGTCGCCCTGGCTGGGCCGGACCACGAGGTGCAGGTCGGAGCGAGGCAGGCGGCGAGCCTGTTGCGCGGCCTCCCCGCACTCATCGACGTTGCCGCGCCGATCGAGAGCATGGCCGACTGGCTGGACGGCTTCCTCATCTTCCATGACACGCCGCTCGATGTCGCGATGAAGGAGGTAGAGGAGCACTACAACACGCGGGTGTTGGTGGGCGATGCCGCGCTCCTCGACCGCACCCTCACCATGTGGTTCGACTCGAAGTCGCTGCCTGAGGTCATGACGGTGGTGTGCGGTGTGATCGACGCCCGTTGCAGCATCGACACTGGGATTGTGAGGATCGAAAGCGCCAATTCAGGAGCGGGTTCGTGAGGCCCGTGCGGATAGGTGGGCGCCTGTCTCTGGGCGCGTCGGGGACCGTAAGATCGGGGTGGCCAACACGACTGCTTCTGACAAGAGCTTCGGTGTTGGCCGCGCTTCTCACCAGTGTGGTCGCGTCGCGGCTCGCCGCCCAAGATGAGCAGGTATTGGCCTCGCTCAGGGGCGAGCTCGGGATCGATCCCGAGCCGGGCACTCTGCTGGCGACTGTATCGGGCCTATCGATCCACGGAGCGCCGCTGGCCGAAGCGCTCGTCCGCCTCGCGGAACGATCACAGGTGCAGATCGCGTTCAGCCCGAGTCTGTTTCCGAGAGGCCTGCGGGTCACCTGCGACTGTACGACGCTAATTCTCGCGAGGACCCTCGACCAGCTTCTCGCCGACGCCGAGTTGGGATACGTCGAACTGGGGTCTCAGGTCGTCATCCTGCCGCTGAGCGACAAGGAAGGTGTTCCGACGGGGAGCCTGAGCGGTCACGTGCGGTCGGAGTTGGCCGTGCCGTTGGCGGACGCCACCGTCCAACTCCTGCGCGCCGGCGACGAAACTGATGGGTGGGTGACGGGAACGGACCGGTTGGGGTTCTTCGCGCTCCAGGACCTGCCGCCAGGAGATTTCGTCCTGACCGTGGCGCATATCGGCTACGCCACCCATGAGAGACCGACCGCGGTAACGTCGGGCGCAGAGACTCAAATGGACGTCACGCTTTCAACAGAGGCCGTGCAACTGGAGGGAGTACTTGTTGTAGGCGCGCCGAGAACGTGGCAGCGGGCCGCATTCGAGGAATCCGCAGGGGTCACGGTGAAGGAACTCGACCTGGCCACGCTCCAGACGCTTCCGGGGGTAGCGGCGGGCGATCCGATTCGGGCGCTGGACGTGCTGCCCGGAGTGACCAGGGTGTCTGACGTCGCGGCCTCCTACAACGTGCGCGGAGGATCGGGGGACCAGAACCTTGTCCTGTTGG
Organism: Gemmatimonadota bacterium; assembly: GCA_021295815.1. Classification (NCBI taxonomy): domain Bacteria; kingdom Pseudomonadati; phylum Gemmatimonadota; species Gemmatimonadota bacterium. Next base: position 54,106 of record JAGWBQ010000019.1, read on the forward strand.
ACGACATTCCGATCTTCCATCCCTTTCACCTGCTCGGTGCGTTCTCGGTGTTCAACCCGGACATGGTGGACCGGGCGGAGTTGAAGTCCGGGGGCTTCCCCGCGGAGTTCG
>JAGWBQ010000020.1 GCA_021295815.1 Gemmatimonadota bacterium
TCGAGGGCGTCCGCAACGAATCCCCCACCGCTCCCGCTCGCCAAGGCCTCAGACTCAGGCTCGACTTCGTCTTCTGAGTCGCAGCCGACGCCGCGAGCGCCACCCGCCATGCGTTCCGCCCCACCCAGGCTTCCGGCGACCTCCGCCTCGACCTCCGTCGTCGCCGGTCCGCCACAAGATCCAGTGATTCCGTAGGGCTATCTCTGGAACGCGACACTAGAAAAATGATCCCTGTTCCTCCGCAGGGGGGCGGGTGTCCCAATCGGTGGGCTCCCTGATCGTTTCGCCGCACGGGTCCGCGCAGGACGGATCGTCGAAACGCACGTTGTTGACTCGACGGCCCACGGGGACGAGCTCCAGCCGGTCGTCGGCCGAGGGGTGCAGGCACGTTCGGGCGACGTCGTCGAAGCGGCCGGTGAGCCAATCCTCTTCGGTTCTCGCGTCGAGCACGACCGGCATCCGACCATGAAGGGGGCGCAGCAACCGGTTCGCGGCGGTGGTCAGGATCACGCCCGACCTTGCGCTTCTCTCCGCCGAGGCGGGCGCAAGCAGCGCGGCCAGCGCCATGGGCCTACCGTCCCTGCGCCGAACAAGGTAGGCGCGCTTCACGCCGGACTCATTGCGCCACTCGTAGAAGGCGTCCGCAAGCACCGCGCCCCGATCCGAGCGTACCAGGTCCCTGAAGAGCGGCCGCCTGGCTACGGTTTCCGAACGCGCGTTGATGACGAGCCTAGATGCCGGCCCATCCGGCCGGATACCCCAACTGACGAACTCCAGGGCGCGTCCACGCCTGCCTCCGCCGCGAACGACGAGGATCGGCTCGGTCGGTGCGAGGTTGTAACGTGGGCGGGGAGGATCCGGGAGTTCGAGGCGCGGAGGAAGGGCGCCGAAGATCTCGGCCAGATCCTCGGGGAGGCTCCAGAGAGCGATTCTGCCGCACATGCCCGATCTTACTTGGAGGGGACCTAGGCCGCCACCTACCGGCTCGATGGGGTTCCGGCCACGGTGGCCGGTCCCCGCCTCCTCTCCCCGGGGCACGGGGGCCGGGAGGCCTTCCGACATTACCCCTTGTCACCGGGCCTCCGTCCATGTACCTTCCGGTCGCGTGTGGGAAGGCCGTGTTTTGAGCCAACACTTGAGACTTCGGGACTGATCTCGCGGTGGACGTCAAGCCCCCGATGAGGGGACTTCGGAATCTGCGGGGATGTTGCAAAACTTACTCCCGGGCTTCAGACCAGCCCTTCCCATGCGCCGAGGGTCGGGCATTTTGCCGCATGGCGGGTGCTCGGCCCCGTTTTTTCTCCCGGCATTCCATTCGGCCCGTGGACAAAATTTCGCACGGAAAAGCGGCGCGGCGCATCGGCGGCTTGCGCGGAGTGTCCGTCACCGCCGGCCGCCCGTTGACGTGATTCCGCGAGTGCGGGTCACCCGCCGCCTTCACTTTTCGTCCGCGCACCGCCTGTTCAATCCGGATTGGTCCGACGAGCGGAACCGGGAGATCTTCGGCGACTGCTCGAATCCGGCCTGGCACGGACACAACTACGACCTCGACTTGACGGTCGAGGGGCCGGTGGATCCGGAGACCGGATACGTCATCGACCTCAAACTGCTCAAGGACATCGTCGAGCGTCGGGTGATCGCCCATGTGGACCATCGCAATTTGAACACGCAGGTCGATTGGCTGGAAGGCGTCAACCCCACCACCGAGAATCTCGCCGTGGCGATTTGGGATCGGCTGGAAGGGACCCTGCCCGCAGGCGTCAACCTCTCTCGAATCGTCCTCCACGAGACCGAACGCAACTCGGTCGAGTATGCCGGGCCGGGCCGTTGAGCCCGTCCCCCGGGAGCCTCAGGGAAGCCTCGCTGGAAGAGATCTTCGTGGAAGTGCTCAGGCGGATCGGCGAGGACCCGACCCGGGAAGGGCTGCTGCTGACGCCCCAACGGATGGCCGAAGCGTACGCCTTTCTGACCAAGGGTTACGCCGAGGAACCGCAGGAGGCGGCCGGGTCGGGCGTCTTCGAGGCCGAGGGCGGCGGCATGGTGATCGTGCGCGACATAGAGCTCTACTCCCTCTGCGAGCACCATCTGCTCCCGTTCTACGGCAGGGCCCACGTCGCGTACATACCCGACGGACGCATACTCGGGCTCTCCAAGCTCGCTCGCCTGGTCGAGGTCTTCGCGCGCCGCCTTCAAATACAGGAGCGTCTGACCGATCAGGTGGCCGACGCGATCCGCGACACGATCGCGCCCCGGGGCGTGGGCGTGGTGATCGAGGCTTCGCACCTGTGCATGATGATGCGGGGTGTGGAGAAACAGAATTCGGTTACCATCACCTCCGCCATGCGCGGCGTCTTCCTCGACGACGTTCGCACCCGCTCGGAGTTCGTCGAGCTGGTCAAGAAGCGCTGATCGGAGGTGCATCCCTACCTCACCGACGTGCTCACCTGCCCTCGCTGCGGTCCGGACTTCGGCCTCGTGCTTCGGGCGGACGAGATGGCGGACGGGCGGGTGCGCGCGGGGTCCATGGGATGCCCGAACTGCCGCGACGCCTTTCCTGTCGCCGCCGGATTCGCCGATCTGCGGGCGCCGCCCCGCCGCGAGCTCCTCGGTCCGACACCTCGCAAGCCGATGATCGACGCCGCGAACCTCCCGGCTCTGCTCGGCCTGGTCGACGGAACCGGCCGGATTGTCCTGGCGGGCGCTCCAGCGGTCCTGGGAGAGGAGATCGCGCAAGTGCTCCCGAACGCCGACGTGGTGGGGATCGACGACTCTCTCGGCGGCCGGCCCGAGTCGCGGCTCTGGAGCCGCATGGCGGCGCGCCCCGGCTTTCCCTTTCGCACCGGCGTAGCTCGCGGCTGCGTGGTGGATGCCCGGCTCGGAGATCGGATCCTTGAAGAAGCGGTGCGCGTCGCGATGCCGAGGTCCCGGATCGTGATCACCCATGCGGACGAGGCGGTCGCGGAGTGGATCGCTGAAAGCCCCGCGAAAACGCTCGTTTCCGGAGGTATCACCGTGGTGGCGACGGGGTAGAAGGACGCCTGGTGCAGGACCGCACGCGGCGGGCTCCCTCAAGGGTGCGCATCGGTTATTCCGTCCGGGGCATCTTGGTGGTACGTTATCCTGCGTGCCATCGCTACCGAGGGCATCGCCGAGCACCGGGATCGGAGCTATAGGATCATCCATGGCCATCTGGGGCAACATCTTCAAGCGTCAGCGACGAACCTTGGAAAAGGTGGATTACCTGCAGGAGGGCGCCGACCTGCTCTCCAGCGGCAAGTTCAAGGAGGCGCTGACCTCGTTCAAGTTGGCCCTGCGAGACGCCCCCCGCGATGCCTGGATCCTCCAGCAGATCGCGATCTGCCATACCAGGATCGGCATGACGCACGAGGCCGAGAGGAATTACCGGCTCGTCCTGGAAGCGGATCCCGACGCCCCCGGAGCTCATTACGGGCTGGCCTTTCTCCTGCTGCGAGAGCAGAAGGTGGAGGAGGCCGCTCAGCACCTGGAGGCATTTCTGGCAAAGGCCCCGACCATACCGGAGGCTGCCGAACACGTCAACCACGCCGCGACGACCCTCGAAGGACTGAAGATCGAGCTGGCCCGGGGCGGGGCGGGCGAGGGAGGTCGGCGATGACGAAGTCCGATCTGAGAAGAGCTCGTCTGACCTGGTCCGGCGAGGGTCTGAGTTTCACAGGCGGCCCGGAGGGCGTTCCGGCCGTGACCATCGACGGTGACCGCGGCGACGGGCCCTCCCCGATGGACACCCTCCTCCTGGCGCTCGCGGGGTGCATGGCTATCGACGTGCGCTACGTGCTGGAAAAATCGAGGGTCCCGCTCACGGCTCTCGAGGTGGAGATCAGGGGAAGGCATGCCGAAGATATTCCCCGTAAGTTCACTCACATCGAACTTCTCTACCTGGTCGACGGCCCCGAGGCCGAGCACCGGCCCAGGGTGGACCGGGCTATCGAGCTCTCCCGCGACAAGTACTGCTCGGTCCTGCATTCCCTCGACCCGGCCATCGCTTTCAGCATCGAGGTCGAGGTCGGCGGGCACGATGGATGACGACCTGAAGGCATTTTCAACCCAGGGATCTCTGCCGGCGGACGCCACCCTCACCGGGTTCTTCGCCGAAGCCGTGGATCGCCATGGAGATGACAGGGCTCTCGAGTACGTCGATTCCTCCGGGACGCCGAGGGGATACACGTACGCGCAGGTCTTCGAGCTGGTGCGCCGCATAGCCGATGCGCTCGCGAGAAGTGGAATCGAGCGCGGGGAACGGGTCGCGATCATCTCCGGCAATCGTCCCGAGTGGGCCCTGGCGGATTACGGCTGCCTGGCGGCGGGGGCGGTGGTGGTACCGATCTACCCGACGCTTACCGCGCCGCAGGTCGCCTACGTGCTTCGCGATTCCGGGGCCCGACTCGTCATGGCGGAGAACGACGAGCAGGCCGAGAAGGCGGTCCGGGCGAACGAGGAACTCGACACGCCGGTCGAAGTGGTCCGTTTCGAGACTCGACCGCCCGGCGGCTCCTGTCCGCTGGGAATGGACCGGTTGGCCGGAGGGATGGACGGGCTGGCCGAACTGGGCCGGGTGGTGGAGCCCGACGGATCCGAAGCCCCGCCGCACGGGCCGGGTGGACAAGACGCCCCGGTTTCGTTGGGAGCGTTCATGGCCGAGGCAACCGACGAGGACGCCTCCGACCCCGAGGCCTTCAGGGCCAAGCTTCTCACCGTCGCGCCGGACGATGTCGCCACCATCATCTACACGTCGGGGACCACCGGTGACCCCAAAGGCGTCGTGCTGAGCCATCACAACATCGCCTCGAACGTCCACGCGAGCGCCGAGGCCATCAGGCTGGGACCGGAGGACACCACCCTCTCCTTCCTGCCTCTCTCCCATGTCTTCCAGCGAATGGTCGACTATCTCTGCTTCTGGAGGGGATGCAGGATCGCCTACCCGCGCGTGGTTCCCGACACGCTCATGGAGGACATGCGCATCCTCCGGCCCACCATGGTCGCCGCGGTTCCCAGGATTTACGAGCGGATACACGCCCAAGTGACCTCGGCGCGGGGCCTGAAGGGCCGATTGGTCGGCCGGGCCGTCAAGATCGCCGACCGGGTGGCGGAGCGCAGGCTGGCCGGCAAGGAGCCTTCCGCCCTCCTTCGCCGCGAGTACGGTCTGTACGACAGGATCGTCTTTTCCAAGGTGAAAGCGGCAGTTGGCGGCAGGGTGCGTTTCTTCGTAAGCGGAGGCGGGCCCCTGGCCCCGGAGCTGAACCGCTTCTTCTACTCCATCGGGCTCACCATACTCGAAGGATACGGCCTCACCGAGACCAGTCCGGTGACGAACGTCAACTCGGACGAGCACTTTCGCATCGGAAGCGTGGGCCGGCCCGTGGCGGGAACCGAGATCCGCATCGCGGACGACGGCGAGATCGAGATCCGGGGACCGCAGGTGATGCAGGGATACTTCAATCGTCCTGAGGCCACGGCGGCCGTGATCGACGAGGACGGATGGTTCGCGACGGGCGACATCGGAAGGATCGACTCGGACGGATTTCTCCACATCACCGACCGCAAGAAGGACCTGATCGTCACCGCCGGTGGCAAGAACGTTGCTCCCCAGCCCGTCGAAAACCGGATCAAGCTGCATCCGCTGGTCGAGCAGGCGGTGATGATCGGCGACCGCCGGCCCTACTGCATCGTGCTGATCGTTCCCGACTTCGCGGCGCTGGGGGCCTGGGCGGCCGACAACGGGATCGACCGGCACGGCAGCGACCTGTCGAAGGATCCGGCCGTGGTCGCCCACATCGAGACTGCGGTGGCCGCGGCGTGCGACGGTCTGGCCTCCTTCGAAACGCCTCAGCGCGTCGCGTTGCTCCCCGGGGATCTCACCATCGACAACGGGTACCTGACCCCGACCATGAAGGTCAAGCGCAACGTGGTCGCCGCGCGGATGTCGCGTGTCATCAACAACACCTATGCCGGATGATCGCCCTGGTGCTGGTGACGGCGCCGGCGGCCGAAGCGGCCGGCCTGGCGAGCGTACTGGTGGAGGAAGGACTGATCGCCTGCGCCAACCTGAGTCCCGTTCGTTCGATCTACCGGTGGAAGGGTGAACTGTGCGACGACGCCGAGACGTTGCTGGTGATGAAGACGACCGCCGAGCGACTCGATGACCTGGAATCCCGGGTCGGTGAGCTCCACTCCTACGATGTGCCGGAGTTCGTCGTCGTCCCTACGAGCGGCGGCAACGAAGACTACCTGCAATGGGTGCGGGGGGAGACGGCAAGTCCGGACTGACGGGGTCCCGTTCCAGGAACCGGTAGCGAACCCACCCCTCTTTACCGCCGTACCAGCCTGAGCTCGAGGAGCAGCCCACGTGGCGCAAACCCCCTTCCAGCGGTATATTCCGGTCGCCTTGGAGTGAGACGGGCCGAGTCGCCCGGAACCCCGGGCTTTCGCCCACCACCTCCCACTCGCAACCCACTCCCGACATGCGCGAGCTTGTTCCCGGCGGCTACCTCTTCACCCACGGAGTCTTCTGGGCCGTAGTGGCCTTGGTAGCGGTCGGCACCAACGCCGTGCCGATCATTCTGGCGGTCGGGATCCTATTGCTCGCGTTCGAAACACTCTTCAAACAGGGGTGAGCTTCGGCATCCTCTCGGCCGGCGCCCAGGTCGTCCGTTCCGTTCAGGAGGCTGCGGATTCGCTGAACGCCGATTCGCTGGTTGCGGAGCTGACTTCGGATTCGGCTGCGGTGGAGCCGTTCTTCCAACTGCCCACCGGACCGGCGCTGTTCGTGCTGATCGCCGGAGGCGCCCTTTCTCTGCTCCTCGGGTTGTGGATCGGGCGTCCGACTCCAGGCGAACTGCGGGAGAACGCCGAGGAGATCATGTCGTCGGGCTACGGCCGCCGCAGGAAGGTCGCGCGAGCCTTCACCCCGATCGCCTGGCTCCAGCGCAACATCTCCGCGAGACGAGACCGGTCGGGAATCTCGATCAAGCGTCCGGGGGAGGACTGAGGGGGCGGAGCTCATCCCCTCCGGTCACCCGCTCGGCGGAAAGCGTGCCCGGGCCGGCGACAGGCGGTACCCGAACAGGCGCCGTCAGCCGAGCACCATCTCCACCAGGGCCAGCCCGCCACCGATCGCGCCTCCAAGAAGGAATCCGAGCCGGATGATGAGGCTGATCTCCCGTCGGCTCACCTGACGGATAAGCTGTTCCACCCGGGACATGGGGAAGTTCAGCACCTTGGCTTCGACGCGTCTGGAGATGTCGATCTGCCGCACCGCGCTCGGAATCTGCGTTTGCAGCCAATCCCACAACGGGTCGCCCAGGGCTTTCTCGATCCGTTCCGCACTGTCGGCCGGAAGCCACTCGGCCGGCAGGCCGACGGGTCGATCGACGAGGCCGCCCGCGATCTGGTGCACGGCCCGTTCGAGTTGCGTGCGGACTCCGTCCGACCGGGCGGTATCGACGATGAAACCGGCGATCTTCTCGGGGGGCACGTACTCCATCACCTCGCCCCAGGTCTTCCCACGCAGGTTGTCGACGCCCGCGAGCAGGCTGTCGTCGAGAAACTCCCGGGTCGCCGGGTTGCGAATCAGATCGACGAGCCAGACGCCGAGCGAATCCCGGGTCTTGGCGACGGCTTCGGGACCGACGACCTCGGCGATGGGTCTGCGAGCCAGGTCGGCGATCCCGTCTCTGATCCGCCGCGAGATCACCTGCTGAACCGCCGAGTCGCGTAGGAGCTCGGTAAGTCGGTCGGCCCCTTCGATCCGGATGGCGCGCACGACCTGGTGAACCGCGGTGTCGTTCACGAAAATCTTGGCCATGACCCGCTTGGGGAAGGCCTGCTCGCCCACGAAGCGCTGGATGACCTCGCTGATCGCGGATTCGACGCGCTTGCGCACCGCACGGTCGTCGAGGAGCTCTCCCAGACGGCCCGCCGCTAGCGGCAGGTAGGCCGAAATGACCTCTTCGACGGGATGAATGAGGTCGGCGGGCAGGGCCTCCTCGAAGCTCGTCCCCTTCGCCACCAGACCTTGGCTCGCAGACTCCAGGCAGTGGCCCACGGCGGACTCGATCCCCTTGCCGGCCACCACGTCCTTGAAAATGGTTCCTGCGGTTTCCTGCAACGACTGGGTCCTGCCGGGGGTCAGAAATCGCCCCACCCGCACCGAACTGATCTCGGCCGATGCGGCCCGCGTGCGCTCCAGGGTATCCCGGGTGAAGCTCTCGGAGCCGATGTATTCCTCGAGCCCGGAGACCACGTTCGCCGCCACCTGTTCCAGCAGCCGCGCCAGATCTTCGGACACCGACTCCGGCACCAGTTCGCGGAGGGAGCCGTGTCGGGTGTTGAGGGCGTCGTCGATCACCTGGGCCAGTCCGGTGTCGAACGCTCGTCTGAATTCCGGCTCGCCGAAGGTGTCCGCGAGGTCGGCGGGCGTGAGCAGTCTGTTGCCGACCATCCCGCCCACGGCCTTTGCCAGACGAGGCTGCGACTTGGGGATCGCGCCCTGGAGGTGGCGCACGGTCCAGCGCCCGAAGAGTTTGGGCGGTCGGTAGGGGTGGAAGAGCATCCAGACGGCCAGCGTGTTGGTGATGCCGCCGGCCAGCGCCCCGAAACCAACCTTCAACAGGACCGCCAGCAGAGGCGTCACGAACGGTTGGGGGTTTCGAGTCGAGGCCTCGGGATCATTCCCTTCCCTGTATGACCGCGCCCCGGGCGGGAGACGCGCCGCTCCCCGAATCCAGGGTTCCGGAAACGCCGAAGGCTGCGAGCCCCGGAGCTCCGGCCTCGTTCCGTTCCGGCACTGACGCCGCTCCGGTGAGGACCACGAGCTCGCCGTCGAGCGCACCGTTCTCCGAGGAGAAACGGATGGATTCCGTCTCGCCCTCCTCCGTTCGCGTGGCGATCACCCGGGCGGCGAGAGCCGGACCGGCGAACGGTTCCCCCTGGACGACGGCCCACACCTGACCGAGGGAGTCGGCCTCGGCTCTCGGGAGCTGAAGCACCGCCATGGTGCCGTCCTCGGTGGTCACGAAGAGCCAGTCGGCGGGACGTTCGGCCTCGCTGGGACGAGCCCTCGTGTGTTCGAGAATCACGCCGGGACGCGGGTCGGGCCCGACACCGCGAAACCGGGCCCGGAAGAGCCTGAAACGGGCACCCCCTCCGCTTCCCTCCGCCAGAATGGCGAGCACCTCGAGCTCCATGGCGGTATCGGCCATCGCGATGATGCTTTCGGGTTCCCCGCCGCTCCCCACGATCAGGCGCAGCGCGTCCCAAGGCAGGAGGCGTCCCGCCGCCCTCGTGTAGGGCGTGGTCCAGCGTTGGTCGAGGATCGGAACCGGTTCGGAGCCTGAGAGGATCCAGGCCCGGGCCGACCTTTCCACGTCCGCCCCCCGCGTCCGAGCCTCGATGAGCCAGGGCGATACCACGTCGCCCATGGGTTCCACGAAGACAAATGCCAGCTCGTGGATCGAGTCTGCGGCGGGTGCCGGGGGCGAGAGCTCGGGGCCGCCGCCGTTCGACTCGCCGCCGTTCCGCACCTGGTCGCAAGCGGCCAACAGGACGATGCAGAACGCCGCGGCCCAGCGCGGATGCGGCGTCGTTCGACCGCAGGCAGGCCTCATGCGCCAGGTCGGCCTCATTTTTCAAGGGGCCGGACGACGCGGCCGGCCTCGGGCGCCGGGATGAGTATGAGGCCGGGAAGGGCTTCAACCGCGAGATCGAGACGACGAAGGAAACGGTTGACGTTGCCCCGGCCGAGGTACGACCTGCCGAAGAAGACCTTCCGCGCCTCGACCCGTATGTCGACCTGGGTCTGACCGCAGGCGTCGAGCCGGATCCGCACCCGAATCTTCTGCTTGCGTCCGCCTAGGAAGTACCGCCGCGAAATGTCGATGGCGCCCGCCTCGTCGTCCGCCCGGACCGCGGACCAGCCCCGCAGATCCGCGACCAGCGCCATCGCCGCCGTCCAGACATCGTCAAAGGGTATGGCGTACGTGCGCCCGCGAAGGCGGGGTCGGGGGTAGTCGGGGGCGGTCGATACGCGACGCGGTGCGGCGGGGCTTGCTCGGCCCAGGTCAGCCCCGGGGGCCTGCGTCCCGATCGCCCTTGTCCGGTTCGCTTTCTCCCCGGCCGGCGCCGACCCGCGCAGCCCGACCTCGCTCACGGCGAACGGCATTCCGATCGAACGTGTGTCATGGGCGGTCCCTTTCGATGTCTCATGGTCGGTTCTTCGCGCGGTCCGCAGACAACTTACACCGCGGAGGCCGCACGGTACCGCCGCCGCGCGCGTCTGTCCAGCAGTCCGGGGCCCAGGCCGCCTGCGAAGTCCGACGGCCGCCCGCCCGGTGACAGCCGGCAGCCGCCTCCGTGACGGAAAACCGCCGCCTGCCCGGATTTACCGCTCCGTTACCGAAGCCCCCTAAGTCCGTTTACGTAGCCGCCCTATCCTTCCCGTACCGACACCGCAGCCTCATCCAAGGAACACATGAAGCCAACCCACACGGTCCGGACCCTGCCCACCCTCCTCACCCTCTTCCTGGTCGCGTCGCCCGGCGCGGCGCAGGAGTCGGCAAGGATCATCGGTCGCGTTCTGCACGCGCAGACAGCCCAACCCATCGTCGGCGCGCAGGTCGCCGTCGACGGTGGCGCCTTGGGCGGGGCGCTCACGGATCTCGATGGACGGTTCGTCACCCCCCCGGTACCTGTAGGCACGGTCACGGTAACCGTGAACATGATCGGTTACCACACCAAGACGGTCACAGATGTCGAGATCGCGGGAGATCGTCCGACCGTTATCGATTTCACCATGACCGAAGCCACCCTCGAACTGGAGGGGATCACGATCTCCGCGCGGCGCGAACGAGGCAGCCAGGCCTTCCTGCTCGACGAGCGTCGAACCTCCGCCTTCCTGGTGGACGCCGTCGGTTCGACCGAGATCTCGCGCCGTCCGGATTCCGACGCCGCCGAGGTGGCCAGACGTCTAAGCGGCGTGACCGTTTCCGAAGGCAAATACGTCTTCGTGCGCGGCCTGGGCGAACGTTACTCCCAAACCACCCTGAACGGCTCGTCGCTGCCCTCGCCCGAGCCCGAACGCGAGGTCGTCCCGCTCGACCTCTTCCCCTCGGGCTTCCTGCAGAGCCTCCGGACTCAGAAATCGTATACGCCGGACCTGCCCGCCGACTTCTCGGGCGGCTCGGTCAAGATCGAGACCAAGGACTTCCCGAGCGAGACCGTTCTCCGTTTCGGCGTGGGCTCCTCGGCCAACACCAACTCGCAGTTCAGGAGCGGCTATCTGAGCTACGCGGGCGGCGGTCGCGACTGGATCGGCATCGACGACGGCACCCGCTCGCAGCCCCAGGCTCTCGAAGAGGCTCTCGGTCCCATAGACAGCGGCGAGCGCCTGCCGGCCAACGCAGGCCAGATCATCACGCTGGGCGAGACGCTGCGGAGCTACGGACAGGGGTTCAACCCGTCCTCCGGCGCCACGCCGGTCAACCGCAGCCTCAACGCCTCGATCGGAGGGCGCACCGACCTCTTCGACGAGGGCGAACTCGGGTACTTCATCGCCGGCACCTACGGCGACAACTACACGCTGCGCGAGAACGAGCAGGAGCGGAAGTGGCGGAGTTCGGGCTTCGATCCGCAGATTCCCGAAAACCTGCGCACGCCAAACGTGGACTACAACTTCACCCGGGGCACGCGCAACGTCACCTGGGGCGGGATCGGCAATATCACGTTCAAGTTCAACCCCGAACAGAAGCTCTCCCTTCGCACCACCGCGTCGCTATCGGCCGACGACGAGGCGCGCAGCTACATCGGCGAGAACCAGGAGGACATAGGCGGCGTGGTTCGCTCCGAGCGGCTGCGCTTCGTATCGCGGCTCATGCTCTGGAGCCAGCTCTCCGGCGAGCACGCCATCGCGGGTTCGCGTCTCGAATGGAGGGCCACCGGCGCCCGGGCCACGCGCGACGAACCCCTCATGCGCGAGGCGGTCTACCTTGAAGACGACGGCGAATTCTTCCTCCTGCCCATCGGCGAGTCCGGCCGCTACTTCTGGAGCGACATGTCGGATCGGGATGTCTCCTTCGCTCTCGACTGGCAGCTCCCCCTCGACTTCCTCGGGGATCGAGCCTCTCTCAAGATCGGCGGAGAGGGGCGCGAGCGCTCGCGCGACTTCGCCGCCCGGCGTCTGAACTGGAATTTCCTCGGTACCACCGTGACCGACCTCGACGCCGCACTTGCCAATGCGCGGATCGTCTCCAACGCCCGTCGTCGAGGCGAGTTCGCTCTGCGGGACATCGTCGAACCCGGCGATCTCTACGACGCCACCGACCGGCGCTTCGCCGGCTACGGCCTCCTCGACTTTTCGGCAGGCAGACTGCAGGCCGTCCTCGGCGCTCGCGTCGAGGCGTACGAGCTTGGGCTCCGCTCGCGCGGCGACACGCTTGCCGGCATCGATCAGCTCGACATCGCGCCCTCGGTCAACCTCGTCTTCGCCGCGCGCGACGACTTCAGAATCAGGGCGGCCGGAAGTCGCACCGTGGACCGTCCCGAATTCCGCGAGATGGCGCCCTTCCAGTTCACCGAGGCCACCTCCCTTCGCCAGCTCTTCGGCAACCCCGATCTCGTTCCCGCTTCCATCACGAGCGCCGACCTGCGCTTCGACTGGTTCCCCGGCCCGGGCGAGATGCTCTCGGTGGGCGGGTTCACGAAGCGGATGACCGACCCTGTCGAGCAGGTCTTCATCGCTGCCGCCTCCACGGCCTACTCCTTCCAGAACGCAAAGGACGCCACGGTCCTGGGCATCGAGATGGAGGGTCGGCTCCGGCTCGATCGAATCGCGGAAGCGCTCCTTCCCTACTCGGTCCAGGCCAACTATTCGCTCATCACCTCCGAGGTCGAGGTCAGGGAAGGCGCCGGCGGCTTCAACCCCACCAACCTCACCAGGCCTCTGGAGGGACAGGCGGCGTACGTCCTCAATGCAGGCGTCAACTACGGCGACGGCCGTGTGGAGTGGGGACTTTTCCTCAACCGTTTCGGCGACCGGCTCACGGCGGCCGGCGGAGATGGCGTGCCCGATCTCTTCGAGAAGGCTCGCAGCCAGGTGGACGCCACCTTCGGCTTTCCCCTCCCGACCGGAGCCGCCGCCAAGTTCAAGGCCACCAACCTACTCGACGCCGGCTACCGATTCGAGCAGGAAGCGAACGGCATCGTCCAGGTGCAGAGACTCTATACGACCGGCCGCACCTTTTCGGTCGGGCTCTCGTGGGAGCTGCGCTGACCCTGCTCCCCAACCCCAAACTCCCACATACGGAGAGAACTGAAGTATGAGCATCCGCAACCAGGCTGTAGTTCTGACCGCAGCCGCCCTCCTCGCCACGAGCATCGGCGCCTGCGGCGACGATCCCGTCGAACCCCCGCCCACCCCGCAGCCGCCCGGGGCTCCCACCGGCGTGAGCATGCTTGTGAGCGGCAGGAGCATAACGATAAGCTGGGGTGCAGGGGCCGACGCCACGAGCTATCGAGTCACGCTGGCGAGCCCCGGCGAGGTAACCCGCACCGAGAACACCACCGAGACCGCGGTCACCTTCGACGACCTGACCGCAGGCGCGACCTACACCGGCCAGGTTTTCTCGATCAACTCGGAGGGCGAGGCGGCGTCGGCCGCGGCCACCGCCTCCATTCCCGAGGATCCACCCGCCTTTCAGGCGGTGGTCGACGACATCCTGGAAGACGCGCACTGGAGCGCGGACAAGGTCTGGATCCTGACCCGGCCCATCTTCGTCGGCAGGGACTGCGGCGCGGACGGCGACAAGGATGGCTGCGTGCACGCCACCCTCACCATCGACCCAGGCACGACCGTCGTGGGCAGGACCGACCTCTCGCAGGGAGTTCGCGGCGCCTACCTGGTCGTCAGCCGAGGCTCGAAGCTGATCGCCGACGCCACCGGCGAGAACCGTCGTCCGACGGCCGACGAGGTCATCGTCTTCACCTCCGACAAGCCTCGCGGCGACCGCGATCGGGGCGACTGGGGCGGCCTCGTCATCAACGGCATGGCGCGGACGAACGCTGGTGACGAGGCCGAGGGCGAAGGCGACTCAGGCTTCTTCGGCGGAAACGACGACGAGGACGACTCGGGCATCCTGCGCGGCGTGCGCATCGAGTACGCCGGTGACGACGTAACCCCGTCCGACCAGCTGAACGGCCTGGCCCTCCAGGGCGTCGGCTCCGGCACCACTATCTCCTACGTCCAGATCCACTACAACGTGGACGACGGCATCGAGCCCTTCGGCGGTGCCGTCTCCGTCGACCACCTTGTGGTCACCGGCATCGGCGACGACTCGGTGGACGGCACCGACGGCTACCGCGGCTTCATGCAGTTCATCATCGGCCAGCAGCGAGGAGACAAGGCCGACAACGGCATGGAGCTCTCGAACAGCGGCTCCGAAAACCCGAACGCCTCGCCCCTTTCGACGGCGGTAATAGCCAACGCGACCATGATCGGCGCGGACGAGGATTTCCAGACCGGCGAGATCGGCGGCCCGAACGGCGACCGCGGCGTGCAGTTCCGCGAGGCTTCCCGCTATCGGGTCTACAACTCCATCTTCCGCGACTTCGGCGACGCCGGCTTCTGCGTGGAAGGCGGTCCGGCCGTGCTGGCGGCCAACTCCAGAGTCTCGGGGGTCGCCGATCCCTCGCAGACGATCTCCCTGGAGGGCTCCGTGGTCTGGAACAACGCCGGGGCGGCCGATTCGGACGAAAACTTCGAGGGCTGCGACGGCTACACAACGGCCCAAAACAAGGCCTTCTTCACGACCGACGGATTCAACAACCTCGTCGCCGATCCCATGCTTCGCGACGGCTACAACGACATCGGCACCATGGCCTCGCCGCCCGACATCGTGGCGAGCGCCGCTCCGTCGGGCTACGCCGCCTTCGACCTGAGCACGGTCGAGTTCGACGGGATCAACCTTTTCGCTCCCGCCGACGGTCGGACCCTGGTGGCGACCGACTATCCGGGTGCGGTGGCGCCGGGCACGACTCTGGCCGACGCCTGGTACTACGGCTGGACGATCTGGTCCATCGACGGATCGGACTCTCGCGCCAACCACACCGGCAATTGAAGAGACGGACACGTTGAGCACGGCCGAGATGAAGATGCCGGTTGCGGCCGTTGCGAAAACAGCCGCCGTGCTCGTCGCGGCGGCTGGCGGCCTGGCGGGATGCGGGGGAGCCGGCGAAGTCAGCCTCGCCAATGCGCACGAAAGCGAGGTGGCCTTGGCTGCGGCGGTGTCGGCGGCTTTGGAAACAAGCGACCGGGGTGCGCTCCAGGGTCTCCTCGTGACTCGCGACGAGTACGAGCACGTGCTCTGGCCCGAGATGCCGGACGGCGAGTACACGCCGTTCGATTTCGTGTGGGGGCTGAACGAGATCAACAGCGGCAAGGGCCTCCGCGACCTGCTCTACGACTTCGGCGGGCAGAGCCTCGAGATCGTGAGCGTCACCCTCCCGGACGAAACCGAGAGCTACGAGACCTTCACACTTCACAAGGGGGTCGAAGTCGTCGTTAGACGCACCGACACCGGGGAAGAGGGTATCTTGAGTTCGTTCGATGTTTTCGTCGAGCACGAGAGCGGCTGGAAGCTCCTCAATTACGACGAGCTCTGAGGGCACGGGTGTCTTCCGGCTCCTGAGGCGACCTCCTGTCGCCTGCCAGCACAGAGGAGGCACGGTGAAGGAATCGGAGCTCATACACGACTGGAACGCGGTCGGAGCGGATTTCGACTGGGGCGGCCTCAAGGGAGTCCAGCTCAACGACGAGACTCTGCGCGACGGTCTCCAGAACCCGTCCGTCGTCGATCCCGCCATCGAAGACAAGATCGAGCTTGTCCACCTCATGGACCGGCTCGGCATACAGTGCGCCGATGTCGGTCTTCCCGGAGCCGGGCCCCGCGCCATGGGTGCGGTCGAGGAGGTCTGCCGCGAGATAGCCGGGCAGCGGCTGGCCTTACGTCCGAACTGCGCCGCGCGCACGGTGGTCGAGGACGTCGTACCCATAGTCGAGATCTCTCAGCGGGTGGGGATGCCGGTCGAGGCGTGCATCTTCATCGGGACCTCGCCGATCCGGCAGTACGCCGAGGAGTGGACGCTCGACGACATCCTCCTCCGATCGGAGAATGCGGTCGCTTTCGCGGTCGGTAGGGGCCTTCCCGTGACAATGGTCACCGAGGACACCACTCGAACCCGCCCCGAGGACCTGAAGGCGATCTACCGCTCGGCGATCTCCTGGGGGGTGACGCGCATCTGCCTTTCCGACACCGTGGGTCACGCGACCCCGGCCGGTGCGCGGGCGCTCGTCCATTTCGCGCTCAGGGAGATCGTCGCGCCATCCGGAGCGGAAGTGGGCGTGGACTGGCACGGCCATCGCGATCGGGGCTTCGGGGTCGTCAACGCTCTCGCCGCGATGACCGCCGGGGCCACCAGGCTGCATGGCACCGCCTTGGGCATCGGCGAGCGCTGCGGCAACACGGAGATGGATCTCCTTCTCGTCAACCTCAAGCTCGTGGGAATCCACGACGCCGACCTCACGGTGCTTCCCGAATACTGCAAGCTCGCCGCCCGGGCCTGCCAGGTGCCGCTCGTCCACTCCTATCCGGTCGTTGGGCGCGACGCGTTCCGCACGGCGACCGGCGTTCACGCGGCGGCCATCGTCAAGGCCGAGGTCAAGGGCGACTCCTGGCTCGCCGACCGCATCTACTCCGGCGTGCCCGCCTCCATGGTGGGGCGCGAGCAACGCATCGACATCGGTCCCATGTCGGGCATGTCCAACGTGCGCCACTGGTTGCGCGCCCACGGCTACGACGCCGGCGACGACGCCCTCTGCGAGCGTATTTTCCGCGCCGCCAAGAGAACCGATCATACGCTCACCGAGGAGGAGATCGGCACGGTGGCGGCAGCGCACTACGAATGAGCGTCGAGGATCGCGGGAAAAGCAAGCGCCACTACCGGATCCTGGTGGTGGAAGACGATCCGGCCATCGCCGCCCTCGTCGCCTACCAGCTTACCAAGGAGGGCTTCCGGGTCGAGACCGCGGTCGACGGCGGCCAGGCTATCAGCTCCTGCAACCGCGCGCCCCCCGACCTCGTGGTCCTCGATCGCATGCTCCCGAAGATCGGCGGCGACGAAGTGCTCCGCCAACTGCGCTCCGAGGCGCGGTCGATCCCGGTGCTCATGCTGACGGCCAGGCGTGAGCAGGAGGACAGGGTGGAAGGGCTGGAGATGGGTGCCGACGACTATCTGACCAAGCCCTTCTCGCCGAGAGAGCTCGTGCTGCGGGTGAGGGCCATCCTGCGCAGGGTGTCCGAGTCCGGAAGAGGCGCCTGCGGACCGGTCCTGAGGGCGGGCGGCATCGTCCTCGATCTCGGCTCCTTCGATACCGACGTGGACGGAGAGCCCATCGCTCTGACCCCGACCGAATTCCGTCTTCTCCAAGCCCTGATGGAGCGACCCGGGCACACCCAGTCGCGGCGGCTCCTGCTCGAAAAGGCCTGGGGCTACTCGAGCGAGATCTCCTTCAGAATGCAGACCCGGACCGTCGACATGCACGTCAGGCGGCTGCGCACCAAGCTGGGACCTGCCGGCGAGCAGATACAGACCGTCCGCGGCTTCGGCTACCGATTCGGGTCTTCGGTCGCGCACGGATCGAGGCGGTGACGCGGCGGTCGTGGAAACTCCGGTGTTCACGTCAGATCGTCCGCAGGCCGCCGACTGATGCGCATTCGCCTTCAGCACACGCTCTTCACGGCGTTCGTGGTCCTGTGCGTGACGATCACGACCATCGCCGTCGCGCTCATGGAGTCGGGTTTTCAGCGCGAGCTGCGCGACGTGTACCGGGAACGGATCACCTCACAGCTCGAAAGGATCGCGGAACAGGTGCGCCTCGCTGAGGGCGCGGATCCGGCCACGCTGGCGAGCGATCTCCGGGGCGCCTTGGAGGACCGGGTGACGATCATAGACTCGGCCGGGTTCGTGCTCGGTGACTCGAACGTGCCGAGCGGTCAGTTGGGCGGCGTCGAGAATCACCGGGGAAGACCCGAGGTGCGTGACGCGCTTGCGGCATCGGCGGCGGTCGCCTTCCACGAACGCCCCAGCGCCACCCTAGAGGGTCGGGATTTCCTCTACGCGGCCAGAATGTCCGTGCTCGACGGCGAGCCCGTCGTGGTCAGGGTGGCGACGCCTCTGGAGAATATCGACCGGGTGATGGGCAGGATCAGACTGGTGATGGTCTGGGCGTGCGTGATCACCGTATTCCTCCTCGCCCTGCCCGTGGCCATTCTGGGTGGCCGACTGGCGGACCGCCTGGTTCTCCTGGTCGACCGTCTGAAGGGAGCGGCCGACGGCACGGCGACCCCGCACCGTCGCAGCCGGATCGTCGAGATCGAGTCGCTCCACGAGGGCGTCGACCGGGCGGCGCTCCAGGTACGGGCGGGACTGGAAGCCCTCGAGCGGGATCGTCGGCAGGCGGAGGATCTGATCGAAACGGCCACGGAGGGCTTCGTTATGCTTTCGCCCGAGGCTCGCGTGATCCGCAGCAACGAGGTGGCGCGCGGCATTCTGGGCATTCCGGAAGGCGCGGAATCCGACGGGGGGATCCCCTTCGCGGGCGTGGTCAGGCATCCCGCCCTCCGGGCTGCGGTCAAGAGGGTGCTGAGAGGGACTTCGGCGGACGGGCCGGGCGTCGTTCCAAGGGAATCCGTCGAACTGACCGACAACGGCTCCACCGTCGCGGTATCGGTGAGGGGGCTGGCCGGCGGCGGCGTGGTTCTCACGTTCATCGACATCTCCGAGATCCGCCGCATGGAAAAGGTGCGGCGCGACTTCGTCGCCAACGCTTCGCACGAACTGCGCACACCCATCACCGTGATCGTGGGTCTCGTCGAAACCCTCGTCGAGGACGAACCGCCGAAGGAGCTGCGCACTCAATTCCTGGGCTACATCGCCGAGAACGCCGAGCGACTGGAAAGCCTGATCGAGGATCTTCTCGATCTTTCGCGCCTCGAGGGCGGAGGTTGGGTGGCGGACCGCGAAGAAGTGGAGGTCATGAAGGCGGCGCGGGAGGCCTGGGGGCTGGTTAGCCCGCGCTGGGAAGACAAGCGCATCTCGTGCGACTTCAGCGGAGACGCCATAGCGCTCTGCGACCCGGCGGCGCTGGTGAACGTCTTCCGCAACCTGCTCGACAACTCGAGCCGCCACGTCGACGAGGACGGCAGGATCACCGTGCAGGTGGCGGGGGAGCTCGACGACGAGGGCCGCGTTATCGTCGAGGTGACCGATGACGGCGAGGGCATCCCCTCGAACCTGATCGGCAGAGTCTTCGAGCGCTTCTTCCGGGCCGACCACTCGCGGGCACGGGAGCGGGGCGGGACGGGGCTCGGGCTCGCGATCGTGCGCCACATCGTCCAGGCCATGGGCGGGGTCGTCGGCGCCGAGAGCACGCTCGGAGAGGGAACCACCATTCGATTCACCTTGCCGGCTTGGAGGCCGAATTACGGAGATGATGAGACGACTTAGCGGCCCGTGGCGTAACTCGCACGAGCATGGAGAGCGGCGCAGCGGCCGTGCGCGGCCTAGTCCACGGGCGGTTGGTGCAACGACCCTTTGGGCGGGGGCGGTTGTTGCCGCCGGCTGCTGGGGCCGGGACGCCGGAAGGGTGATCATCGACGGCTCCTCGACGGTGTTCCCGGTGGCCGAGGCCGCAGCCGAGGAGTATCAGCTCGCCCATCCGGGGGTGCCTGTCACCGTGGGAGTCTCGGGCACGGGAGGCGGCTTCAGGCGCTTCTGCGCCGGAGAAACCGATCTCGCCACCGCCTCGCGGGAGATCACCGAAGGCGAGAAGCACGATTGCGAGCTCGCCGGGGTGGAGTGGATCGAGCTCTCAGTCGCCTGGGACGGCCTCTCGGTGGTCGTCAATCCCTTGAACGACTTCGTCTCCTGCCTCACGACAGACGAACTCAGGAGGGTCTGGCGACCGGGATCGGCGGTTCGGCTCTGGCGAGACATCCGGCCCGAGTGGCCTGCGGAAGAGATCAGGCTATACGGTCCCGGCACCGATTCCGGCACCTTCGACTACTTCACCGAGACCATCAACGGCGAGAGCGGGGCTTCCCGCCCCGACTTCCAGGCCAGCGAGGACGACAACATACTGGTGCAGGGCATCACCGGCGACCGCTATTCGCTGGGCTACCTCGGCTACGGCTACTACACCGAAAATTCCACGCGCCTGCGACTGGTGGCCGTGGACGGCGGGAACGGGTGCGTGGAGCCCAACCCCGAGACCGTGCGCGGCGGAAGCTACGCGCCGCTCTCGCGACCGCTTTACATCTACGCCAAGAAGGCCGCGCTCCAGCGTCCCGAGGTGGCTCGCTTCACCGATTTTCTGCTGAGCAACGGAGAGGCTATCCTCGACTTCACCGGCTACGAGGCGCTGACCACCGAGCAGTACGCGGCGGAGAGGCTCAAGGTGGAGTCGGTTCTGGGCGCCGTTCCGGCGCCGGACGGACTTCGGTGAAGGGGAGCGTCCGGGACCTGCCCGGCGCGAACAGGGCGACGGAGCTGGCGGGCATCTTCGCTCCCCGGCAGTCACGCTCGTTCAAGGAGCGGCTGATCGGCGCCACGCTGATGTGCTGCGCGCTCGCGTCCGCCCTGGTGACCGTCGGGGTCGTGGTCGTTCTGCTGAGCGAGTCGATCAACTTCTTCCGGCAGGTGCCGCTCGTCGACTACCTCACCGATACCCGGTGGGAGCCGATGTTCCAGGACAAACGTTTCGGGGTTTTGCCGCTCCTGTCGGGCTCCTTCATGGTGGCCGCAGGGGCGGCGGTCGTGGCTCTCCCGCTCGGCCTGCTGGCGGCCATCTACCTAAGCGAGTACGCCCACGAGCGCACCCGCAAGATCGTCAAGCCCGTCTTGGAGATTCTGGCCGGCATTCCCACGGTCGTCTACGGCTACTTCGCTCTCACCTTCGTGACGCCCGCGTTGCGCGGCGTCTTCCCCCAGACCGACATCTTCAACGCCGCCTCCGCCTCCATCGTGGTGGGGATCATGATCCTGCCCACGGTCTCGTCCCTTTCCGAGGATGCGCTGCGGGCGGTGCCGACGGCGTTGCGCGAGGGGGCCTACGGCCTGGGAGCCACACGTCTGGAGGTGGCTCTGCGCGTGGCCGTGCCCGCCGCCCTCTCCGGCATCACGGCATCGTTCATCCTCGCGATCTCGAGGGCGATCGGGGAGACGATGGCGGTGACCATCGCGGCCGGCAATCTCCCCAACCTGACCGTCGATCCTCTCGAATCGATCCAGACCATGACCGCATACATGGTCCAGGTCTCTCGCGGCGACACGCCGCAGGGGACGGTGGTCTACCAGACCCTCTTCGCGGTGGGAATGACTCTTTTCCTCATTACGTTGGCCATGAACGTTCTTTCGCAGAAGGTCATGCGCCACTTCCGGGAGGAGTACCAATGAACGGCAGGGCGACGGGCGCCGCCGCGGAGGTGGACGGCGGTCGGACCACACCTTCCGACGAAGCGGCCAAGCCGGTCGAGCCTCTGGTGAATCGCGGAAGGGGGCGGGTCTCCGGGACGCTGTTCCGTATCGCGGCCGTCCTCGCCACCTTCGTCGGGATAGGGGCGCTCGGGGTCCTGCTCTTCGACGTGATCGTCGACGGCGCGGGCCGGCTCGACTGGGGGTTCATCACGAACTTCGCGTCGCGTTTTCCCGAAAGAGCCGGGATAAGGGCGGCGCTCGCCGGCTCCACCTGGATTCTAGTCCTCACCGCGCTCTTCGCCTTTCCCTTAGGCGTCGCGAGCTCCATCTACCTGGAGGAGTACGCGCCCGACAATTGGGTCAGGCGGCTGATTCAGACCAACATCACCAATCTGGCCGGCGTTCCTTCGATCGTCTACGGCGTGCTCGGCCTGGCGCTCTTCGTCCGCTTCTTCGCCCTCGAGCGTTCGGTGCTGGCGGGAGCGCTCACCTTGGCGCTGCTCGTCATGCCCGTCATCATTCTGAGCTCGCAGGAAGCGATCCGAGCGGTGCCCGGCACTATCCGGGAGGCCGCCTACGGGCTGGGAGCGACCAGATGGCAGGTGGTGAGCCGTCAGGTCCTGCCCATGGCCTTGCCAGGAATCCTCACCGGCACCATCCTCTCGCTCTCCCGGGCGGTCGGCGAGACCGCACCGCTGATCATCGTAGGCGGAGTCGGCTTCATCGCCTTCACCCCTTCCGGGCCGCTCTCCTCGTTCACGGTGCTGCCCATCCAGATATTCGGCTGGATTTCACGGCCGCAGGAGGAGTTCCGAGAGATCGCCGCCGCCGGCATCATCGTTCTTCTCGCCCTGCTGCTCACCATAAACGGAGCGGCGATCATTCTTCGCAACCGATACCAGACCCAACGCTGACACCATGGCAATCACCCACGAGATCGAGTTCGGCGACGGATCTCCCGCACTTGCGGCCGAGGGGCTCTCGGTCCACTACGGATCGACCCAGGCAGTGAAGGATGTGGCTCTCGCGGTGCCGGCCCGCAAGGTCACCGCCCTGATCGGCCCCTCCGGCTGCGGCAAGAGCACGCTGCTGCGCTGCTTCAACCGCATGAACGAGCTCGTGCCCGGGGCTCGCGTCAGCGGTCGGGTCACCTTCTTCGGACAGGACATCTACGGCAAGGGCGCCGATCCGGTCGAGGTGCGCAGGCGGATCGGCATGGTCTTCCAGAAACCCAATCCCTTCCCCAAGTCCATTTACGACAACGTGGCCTTCGGAGCCCGGGTAAACGGCTTCAAGGGAGACTTCGACGTCCTGGTCGAGGCCTCTCTCCGGCAGTGCGCGCTCTGGGACGAGGTCCAGGACAGACTCGACGACTCGGCCTACGGACTCTCCGGCGGGCAGCAGCAGAGGCTGTGCATAGCGCGGACTCTCGCGGTCAAACCGGACGTGGTGCTCATGGACGAGCCGGCCTCGGCGCTCGATCCGATCGCGACTCAGCGAATCGAGGAGCTGATCCGCGAGCTGAAGAAGGAGTACACCATCGTTATCGTCACGCACAACATGCAGCAGGCGGCTCGGGTTTCGGACTACACCGCCTATCTCTACCTGGGAGAGCTCGTCGAGTACGGACCCACCGAGGCTATCTTCACCAATCCTCGTGACAAGAACACCGAGGCGTACCTGACCGGGAGGTTCGGCTGATGATGGACGGCGCTGGAACAACGGATTCCGAGAACACGGCGGTTCGCAGGCACTTTCACGACGAACTCGACCAGCTCCAGGTGCGGCTCATGGCGATGGCGGGTCTCGTCGAACAGCTCGTGGTAAAGGCGACCAGAGCCGTGCTCGAACTTGACATCGAGCTCGGTGAGCAGGTCGGGGTCGAGGACGACGCGGTCGACGAACTCGAGCTGGAACTCGACGACCGGGTGGTGCGATTGCTCGCCCTCCATCAGCCGATGGCGGTCGACCTGCGGCAGATCGTTGCGACGAGCAAGGTGGTCAACGACCTGGAGCGCATGGGAGACCACGCGGTCAACGTAGGCAGGGCCGCAACCCACCTGGCGCGCCGGACGCCGCTGCCCGAGGTGCGTGAAATCGAGGAGATGGTCGCCATCGTACGCGAGATGGTTTCGGACGCGCTGGCAGCATATGTTTCGAGGAACGTGGTTACCGCGCGCATGGTGTGCATCACCGATAGAAAGGTGAACGACCTGCGCAATTCTCTTCAACGCATCCTCATCTCCTACATGCTCGAGAACCCCAAGAGCATCAGCGCCGCCCTCGAAATGCTCTTCGTATCGCAGAATCTGGAACGCATCGCCGACCTCGCGACCAATATCAGCGAGGACGTGGTGTTTCTGGTGGAAGGCCGCTCGATCAAGCACGGAGCCGATCATGCCGAGGGCGACGACGAGGGTCACGGTTCAGGCGCCAGCGCGGCTTCTTGAAGGCCGTCATCCGCCGGATCGTCCGCCGGCTCGGCCCCGTCGGCCGTTTCGTCGACAAGCTCAACGACGGCATCGGCCGCGTCATCCGCTGGCTGGCCCTCGCGATGGTGCTGATCGGGGCGGGCACGGCCGTGGTCCGCTTCGCCTCGGGTCAATGGGGCTTTTCCATCAACCTGACGCCGCCCACCGAGATCCAGTGGTATCTCTTCAGCATCATCTTCCTGCTGGGCGCGGCGTACGGACTGCGCCACGACGTCCATGTGCGGGTGGACGTTCTATACGAACGACTGAGCGCCAGGACGCGCGCGGGCATCGACTTTGTGGGAGGGGCGCTCTTCCTGTTGCCTTTCTGCGCGGCCATGCTCTACTTCTCCTGGAGACCGGTCTGGAGTTCCTGGAAGATCCGCGAGGTCTCTCCGGACCCGGGCGGACTCTCGCGCTGGCCTATCAAGGCGCTCATCCTGCTGTCGTTCATGCTTCTCGCCGCCCAGGGCATCCGGCAGATCGTCAAGCACGGGGCCGTTCTCTTCGGGACGGCGCCGGAAGAGGATGAGGACGGAGCCGACGAAGCAGGTGCAGGCGCGGCCGACCACGGCGTTCCCATGGAACCGGTCCGATGAACTTCTGGGGACCCGCGATGTTCGTCGCGGTCCTGCTGATGATCTTCAGCGGCTATCCGGTGGCGTTCGCACTGGGCGGCACCG
Source organism: Gemmatimonadota bacterium (assembly GCA_021295815.1). Taxonomy (NCBI): domain Bacteria; kingdom Pseudomonadati; phylum Gemmatimonadota; species Gemmatimonadota bacterium. The sequence goes on from JAGWBQ010000020.1 coordinate 24,713, forward strand.
CGCTGATCTTCGCGCTGTTGGCCTCGCTCTTCGGCGTATTCGACCTCGGACTTCTCTTCGCCCTCCCCGAGCGCACCTTCGGAACCATGTCCAACCAGGTTCTGCTGGCAGTGCCTTTCTTCATCTTCATGGGGACGGTGCTCCAGAAGAGCAAGCTCGCGGAAGAGCTGCTGGAGACGATCGGCGTCCTCTTCGGACGCTTCCGGGGCGGGCTCGCCATCGGTGTGGTCGTCGTGGGCGCGCTCATGGCGGCGGCGACCGGCATCGTAGGAGCCAGCGTGACGGCGATGGGGCTGATCTCGCTTCCCGTGATGCTCCGGAACGGTTACGACAAGAAACTCTCGCTCGGCGTGATCGCGGCCTCGGGCACGCTCGGACAGGTCATACCGCCTTCGATCGTCCTGATCGTCCTCGCCGACCAGATGGACGTAAGCGTGGGCGATCTCTTCCGGGCCGCGCTGGTGCCCGGGCTGATCCTGACGGCGGGTTACGGTCTTTACGCGGGAATCCTCGCCGCCGTCCGTCCCAAGGTGGCGCCGGCGCTGCCGGCCGAGATGCGGGCGTCGGGCGGCAGGCTCGCGCGTCGGGTCGCCAGCTCTCTCTTTCCGCCTCTCGCGCTCATCGTGGTGGTGCTGGGTAGCATATTCTGGGGGGTCGCCACTCCGACCGAGGCGGGCGCGATGGGTGCCGTGGGTGCGATGGCGCTTGCGGCCGCGACCCGGCTGCGCTGGCGGAAGGGCGGCTCCGGCGCAGGCGGCGGATTCCCGCTAACCGTAACCGGAGAGTGGAAGCGCGAACTCAGCGAGTCGCTGGAGTCGGCGACGAGACTCACCATAATGGTCGTGTTCCTTCTCATAGGCTCGACCGCCTTCGCGCTCGTATTCCGAGGGCTCGACGGCGACATCTGGATCGAGGGAGCCCTCACCGGCATTCCGGGAGGCGCACTCGGATTCCTGATCATCGTGAACGTCGCCGTCTTCCTGCTCGGCTTCTTCATCGACTTCTTCGAGATCGCTTTCATAATCGTGCCGCTGATCGCCCCGGCCGCCCTCGTCCTCGGCGTCGATCTCACCGTTCTCGGGATAGTACTTGCGGTCAACCTCCAGACCTCCTTCCTTACGCCTCCTTTCGGGTTCTCCCTCTTTTACCTTCGCGGCGTGACTCCGGCCAGCATCCCGACCACTACGATTTACCGGGGCGTGATCCCCTTCATCCTCATCCAGCTTGCGGTGCTCGCGTACCTGACCTGGAGAGCGGTGCCCGCCTAATGGCGACCTTGCCGAAGCAGGAGTGGTTGATGGGCAGACGACGCCTTCTTCGCGATCCGGATTTCCGACCCTGGGTGGTCAAGGCGGGGCCGATCCGCATTCCCCGGTTCAACGGCACTCCCTTCGAGTATCTGGTGAGGTCGATCTGTCATCAGCAGTTGGCGGGGAAGGCGGCGAGCACCATCCACGGACGTCTCGTCGACCTGATGGAAGAGGTCGCCCCCAAACCGATGCTCGACCAGTCCGACGAGGCCTTGCGCGGCGTCGGACTCTCCCGCGGCAAGATTGCCGCCGTCAGAGATCTTTCGTCGAAGATTCTGACCGGAGAAGTCGGGGTCGACGATCTCGACGACCAATCGGACGAGGAGATCGCGCGCCGCCTCCTCAGAGTCAGGGGCATCGGCGACTGGACCGCTCACATGTACCTGATGTTCAAGCTCCGTCGTCCGGACATCTGGCCGACGACCGACCTGGGGGTTCGGTCGGGTTTCCGGAAGATCCATGACCTGCCGGAGCTGCCTGTTCCCAAGGAGCTTGCCGACCTGGGCGAGCCCCACAGGCCGTGGCGGAGCGCTGTCGCCTGGTATTGCTACCGGGCGTTGGAGATCGAGTTGGACTGAGGGCGCCGCCCACGTGTCCGAGGCGCTCCGGCGGAAGTCACGATCGCCCTCGCGGCGCTGTCTCGGCGCGGCGACTCGGGATTGGAAAGTCGTTCAGCTGTCGCGCACGAGCGGCAACATAACGACGAACGGAACACCAAGTTCGTCACGCTCTAGGCCGAGAAGGTAGTCCGCGCCGATCTCGAAGACCCTCAGGCCCCTCGGAACCGCGAGTTCGCCAAGCCACACTCCCCGCTCGTCGAAGACGTACCATGAGGAGCCCTGCTGCCAAGGTGGCCGGTAGCGCTCGGCCCAGAGGTTGCCTAGGGCGTCGATCAGCAAGCGTGCGTATGCAGGCATCCGGTCCGAAAACGGCGTCTCTCCCAGATAGCGATTCCAGCTAGCAGGATTGATCCCCTGTGGCGGCTCGGAACGGGCCTCGCGATAGCGACCCCGGTCCCGGCTGGTCACCCGGAGGTCCGAAGTCGGCCAGCGAGTCACGCCCGTCAGTTCACCGTCGCCACTCCAGCGTTCGATGCTCCCCCCGGTGGGATCTCCCGTATAGATATGCTCTCCATGCGCCGCGTAGGGGTTTAGCCCCAGAGACAGAGGAAGATACGGAAACGACGGGAGGCCGGGGATGTCGTGTCCCCAGCGATCCGACTCCTTCACGAAACCGATGTTGTTAATGAACCGGCCGTCGCGCGAATACCGGTCGAGCCGCCAAGTACTCCCTTCGATGATGCCGAGGGTAAACGCGAGCCCGCCGCTTGGTGCGCTGAGGATCAGGAGCGTTCCGTCGGAGAGCTGGCTCTGCGCCGCCGGGCTCCCCGCCCCTTCAGCCACTTCGATCCGCGTGTCTTCGAGGACCTCGCCACTGCGCCCAAAAACCGAAATCCGTTTCTGCAGGTTGCAGAAGCCGAAAATGGTGTCGCCGCTTACCCACATCTCCGTCAGAAAACGGAACTCGCCGGGTCCTTCTCCGGTCCCGCCCAGATTGCGCACGAATTTCCCACCGCTGTCGAAGAGCCGGAGTTCATTCGTGCCGCCCTCCAGCACGACGACCGTCCCGTCGTCCATGCGCGACGCGCTGCGGATCTGCTCAAACATGTGGTTCGGATCGCCTGCAACCTTACCGATCCTCAGAATTGGCCGGGTCCCAATTCGCCATTCCGCTCCCCCCGACCACGCCGGGCCGCTGCTCACGACGACGGGCACGCCTGCGCTGTCGCGGATGGCGAAGGAAGCCTGGGCGACGAGCTCACGGTTGCCTGAACCGGTGGCGACCATCACCAAGAGAGAACCCGTGATGGAAAACAGAATGGAGTACGTCGGTCTCATAGTTAGTGTCCTCACGAAAGGGATCGGCCTCGCGACAACCTTAAGACGCGGCGGATGGCCCGAGGGTTGCGAAGAAGGGCGACCGCTGGGCGGCGCTGGAGCCGGTCCGCCAAGGGGTGCCAACGGCTGGCTTCTCCAGCGCCACGGGTATCTCATCCCTGCCCGGGCCTGCGAGAAGTTCAGCCGAAAGGCGGCCTGATGTTTAAGCCGTCCATTTGTCGAGAAAACCGGAACCGGTACACCCGCAGTTGTCTATTAGGGCGAGGGCACGATCTCACACGGGGATCGCCCGAACCGCGGAGTTGCCCGGGTCGCGACCGGGCTCCAAGATCAAGGAGAGATCAAATGAAACCGCATCACGATGAAACTGGCGCCCATCGCAGCCGCCTTGGCCTTGGCCCTGGCCGTGCTGTTGACACCGTCCCAAGTAGATGCAGCGGAAGTGCCGTCACCTTCGCTCGTCGCACCGAGCGCGATCAAAGCTGAGGCGGTCCTGCGATCGTCTTTCCTGTCTCGGATTTCGAGATGGAATGCACGGGAGACCATGTGAAGACCGAGAGCTTCAAGTTGGGGGCCAATTAGGTCTTACACCGGAATCCCGGAGGTCGTCGACAGCCCTTGTAGGGTAGAGTGACGCTCCTTCTAGACCCACAAGCTCGCGGCAATTGGGTGGCGGGGATGGTCGTGCAACAGCAGGCAGGTCCGACACCGAAACCGCCGGGGGCGATGCTTTGAATTCCCGCCACTTGATGGCGATCATCCCGCGATTCGCGCACGGTGGAACCCGTCGTGCACCAACGGCAAGAAACGCTGGCGGTGAGGGCGTCGGTAAAGACGGCGAAGGTGGCGGCGTCGGGCGAGTCGGTTACTCGGGTGGCTATCTTCCCGGTTTCCCCGCATTTCGCTCCTACGATGGGTATCTCGCCCCAGTGCCGACACCGCAGGCTATGCGCGTCAAGTACCCTTGACGGCTGCCCGGGTTCGCCGTCCACACCTACGGAGCTTCCTTCCCCGCCCCTCCAGACTGGGCCATCAACAGCGCTCTGGCGAGGGGTGCTCCGCCCCCCTTCGATCCCCCCGGAAAAACCCCCGCTCCGGCAGCGTTCGTGGTTAGGGCGTTCGCCTGCTTTCGCCTGGCCGACGTCCAATCGGCCAGGCACTCCCGACGACCACCGGTCGAGGCCGTCGCTCTTCGTGGGCGAGTCTCCGTCGTGACCGGCGGTCGGCGTGGCCGGCGCTGCCACCGCTGCGGCGCCGGTCCGCCCGGCCTCCGGGACGGGACTCTGCTCGTCCCTCCAGCCGGGGTCGAGCCCCTTCCCAACCCGACACACAGCCCGATTGTCCGCGACGGACGCCCCCAAGGCTGACGGGTGCCAGCTGCCTTCCCGGACTCCTGGAAACTGGACACCTGGAAACTGGACATGGCCATCCCCGACAATCGGTACCATATTCCTGTCGCGGCCTGTTGAGACAGTTCGCAGCCCACCGTTTGGAGCGATCGATGACATCAGGATCCCCCGGTTCCCGGCTTTGCGCCGCGAAGGGCGCGGCCTTGATCGCGCTTCTGGTCGGTATGCTCGCCGCGCCCGGCTGTCGCGAATCGGCGCTCGGGCCGGATGTCCCCGAAGACGACGTGGTGGTCGCCGACGGCCGCGACTGGGGAGACGACCCCTACGTGGTGAACGCGGCCGCCGTCGAGGGACACCAACTGACCATCGAAGTCTCATTCGGCGGCGGCTGCCGCCGGCACGACTTCACCCTGGTGATCTCGAAATCGTTCAGGGAGTCGGATCCCGTGCAGCTCCCTGCCGTGCTCGCCCACGATGCGAACGGCGACACATGCCAGGCATATCCGACCGAGTCCCGCGTCTTCGACCTCGCTCTCGTCAGGAACCGCTACCGGCAGTTCTACGGACCCGGTCCGGGCAAGATCGTGCTGCGAATCGCGGGCGTGCCCGGTGACGATCTCGTGTACGAATTTGACGAATAGGGTCGGCGGATCCCACCTCGCAGACAGGGGGACGCACTCCGTGCTCGCAAAAAACCGAGGTGCCGTCGCCGGGGGCGGGGTGAGGTTGGGGATCGACGAAACTGCCCTTGGAGAGGGTGGGAGATCGACCCGGTTGCACTTGTCTCACGTCCCTCCACACCCGCAACTTCGTCCGCCGCCGTCCAATTCGATCCGATGGAATCCGGCACATGTTTGCATATCGTAAGTGGTACACGGTTGGTTGTGACAGATCATAACCCGCTGGCATATATCAGCTTACGGTATTCGCGTATAGTTCTGTAAGAACTTTACGCAACTTCTTGCCTTGATCGACCCGCACGTCCGCGACCGCCGTCGTCGTCGTGTTGGTCACGGACCCGTAGAACCGCTGGTCGCCGGATCGTACGAGATCGACAGGTCGACGCCCCTGCGGCTGTCGGTGGCGGTTTCGTCGAGATTCCAACGCTCGCCACCTTCCCCCGGTTCGGTCGAACCGGTCGTGCAGGCGGCGAGGAAGGCCACGAAGGCCGGATCGCCGCACGGACAGCAGGTGTCATTCCTGTCATCGGTTTTCTCCTTGCGCAGTAGTGGATGTCTGGGCCTCCGGGGCAGGCGACGCGGAGTAGCGCTCCCGGCGCTCGCGGACCAAATGCGCCTGCGGTTGCTCGTGTTCGGGCGGCCGAGCGACTTCGGGTGTGTGCCGACTCTCGTGGGACCGGTCCGCACCGGGAGCCACCGCCGGAGCGAACGCCAAGGCGAGGAAGAGAAGGCCCGTTGCGCTCGCGTGTTGCCAGCGGCGCGATGGCGCCTGGAGCGAACGACGGTCGTTCAACAGACGCCGAACGCGGAGCTCCAATTGCGAGCGCCGTCCACCGATGCCGGGGACGGGGCTGTGGCGGTCGCTCCGCATCACCCAGCGGGCCACCTCCGCCAGACAGCTCGCCATGGCGAAACGGTCCTCGCACTGACTGGCCGCCCAGTCGTCGCACAGCTCTTCGGCGGCCAGGCGAACCTCGCGCACGGCCAGCCGAAAGAGCGGCTGGAAGAAGAGGACCGCCTGGAGGATATTCAGCACGGCCAACCGGATCGGGTCGCGGCGGAGATGGTGGGCGACCTCGTGGCCGAGGAGCGCGCGGAGCTCGTCTTCGTCCAATTCATGAAGTGCGCGCACGGGCACGCAGATCTCGCGACGGTTGCCAACGCCCAACGCAACCGGCGAGCCCAGGTTGTGGCTCTCCGTGAGACGCGGCAGCGGGTCCAGGGCCGCCTTGCCGCAGATCGACGCCAGCGCCTCCGAGACTCGCGGATCGACGACCGGCCCGCGGTCGGCAAGCCGCCGTCTCAAGTTCTCCAATCGGAGAGTGTGGGAGGCGAGAGACCCCAAGGCGAACACAACCCACACGGTGCCGGCCCAGGCCAACCAGCCTGGAGCGACCGCGGTTTCCCCGTCGTGGGCATCCTCGCCGCGGGCTTCCGCATCCTCGGGGTAAGCGGAAACCGCCCTGTCCTCATGGCCCGGCTCCCGCCCGACCTCGTGTTCCCCGCCCACGATGAACGCGGACACCGGAAGACGCCAGACCGCCGAGTCCGACGAGGTCAGCGAGTGGACGGTCGGCGTGATCAGGCTGGCGGCGAGCGCCGTGTACCAGATGGTTTCCCGGAGACGCGCCGGCGTCCTGGGAAAGAGTCGCAGGCCGAGCCACGCGCCGCCGCACCACAGGGTGCTGTGGACGAGAAATGTCAGGAGCCACACCGTCATTTTCCGGCCTCATTCCGCTTCGTCTCCACGATCTCCTTCAGGCTCGCCAGATCGTCCGGTTGGATCTCCCCGGACTCGGCCAGGTGGTTGACCAGGGCCGTGCTGTCCCCGCCGAACAGGCGCTGCACGAGGGCGTCCACCATCCCCGCGCGGACGTCGGTCTCCGCGATCGCAGGCCGGTAGATGAACTGCCGTCCGTTCGTTCGGTGCTCCACGCACCCGTGCCCCTCCAGCTTGCGCAGCATCGTCTTGATCGTGGTAACGGCGAGACCTCGTTCCTCGAGAAGCGCCCGGTGAACCTCGATCGCCGGGGCTTCGCCACGCTCCCAGAGCACGCGCATGATCGCGAGCTGAAGGTCGCCAAGCTGTCGTTTCCGTCTCATCGTCTTTCCGCGGTCGAGCCGGGCTCTGGCCCGGGCGGTCGCTGTCCGGGATTCATTCGCGATCGTCCCGCCCGGACCTCGCCGCCAGATCGACGGCGAACGCCTGCATCTCGCCGCGCAGGATCTGAAGCTGGTTGTAGACCGGCCGGAAGGCCGCTCCGCCCGGGCGCGAATCCTCTCCCCCGCCGTGTTCGCCTGCCTTTTCGCCGCGTCCTTCGCCGCCGTGTTCTCCGGCGCCCTCGCCGCTCTCCTCGCCGCCGCCACCGCCGTGGCCTTCCTCGACGCCGGTTTCCGGGTGGCTGACCCAGGCGCCGAACTCGTTCCCGAAGGCGCCAAGTTCGACAGCCACCGTCTGCCCGGGAGCGACATCGACGCGCCTCGTCGGACCGAGCTCCGTGCCGTTGTCCAGGTGGACCTCGACGCGCACCTGCGGAAGGACCCGGGGGGTCGTGTTCGTTACCGAGCCGACAAAGACCTGCGTCCGCGGGTCGAACTCCAGGACCAGGCGTGCTCCGTTCACGAAGAGACGGTTCTGCTTCGTCATCTTCGGAACGTAGGCGCCTTCCTCCTCGCCTTCCTCCCCCTCGGCTCTCTCCTCTCCGCCTCCCTCCCCGCTATGACCATGTTCGTCGCCGCCGCGCTCCTCACCGCCCTCGCGACCGACGTGCTCGCCTTCGCCTTCGCCGCCTGCCCGGCTCTCCGCCCGGCCTGCCTGCGGCGCGGCCATATGGATTCCGAGTCCCGCCTCGACCCGTAGTTGACGCAGGTCGGCGCGGGCCTGCATCACCAGGTCGTGGAGTTGGTCCGCGTCCGGGCTATCCGCTACCGGTGGTTGCTCCCGCACCTCCTGCACCGGCTCCTGCGCGTCGGACGCGAGAGCCCTTTCGCCGTCCTGGCACGCGACGATCCCGAACCCGGCGACCCCGAGCGTCATCAGGTACATCTTCGTGATCTTCATCCTCGATTTCCTCCTGGAGCTGGGCAGCGCTCGGGGCGTCATCTCGCACCCCGCGCAACGACTACCGCACTAGTTGACTACCGTCCTAGTCCAACGGATCGCGAAGGTTCCGCACGGAGAGGAAAAGACGGTGCGGTAACCGGTCGGGACCCTCCCCGGCGCACGCCACCTTCACTCCGACCGCAACACCACCAGAGCATCCGCGGCAACGGCACGGTCAGGTAGAGCGAAGAGCGGGTTTATCTCGGCTTCGAGCAGGTCCTCCCTCGCGGCTAGGGATGCGGCCAGCCCCTGCGCCGCGCGGATGATCGCGGTTTCGTCGGCGGCCGGCCCTCCGCGATAACCCTTCAGGACCCGCGACACTCTCAAGGAACGGATCATGGCTCGGAGGTCCTCTTCTTCAAGGGGAAGAAGGCGGTGGACAACGTCGCCCAGCGCCTCGGCCCGGCGACCGCCTGCCCCGAGGGTCAGCACCGGGCCCACCTCCTCGTCCCTGCGCACGCCGATCAGCAGCTCGGCCACCGGCGAGGCGAGCATCCGGGCAACGAGCACCTCTTCGATCTCCGGCCGATCCGACAACTTGCGCTCGGAGGTGGGAGGGCGCCGGGCCAAATGGGCGCCGGCGTCCGCCACGATTCGCTTGAACGCCCTCTCGGCCTCGGCAGGCGATCCGATGTCCGTAACCACCGCGCCCGCCTCGGTCTTGTGCGGAAGGTGCGCCGACACGGCCTTGAGCACGACCGGACAACCCAGCTCGGCGAGAGCGGAGGGAAGCTCCCCCGCGCTTCGGCAGACGACCCTGCGCGGGAATACCAACCCGAAGCCGGAGAGCAGGTCGGCCGCCTCGGGCTCGGTCAGGATCCGCCGCTCCGACCGAACGGCACCCCCATGCGACGGCCGAGGCCTCGAGCGCCGTCCGCCAGCCATCGCCGCGTCGAGAGGCTGCCAGGGCGGTCGCGCGAGCGCCTCTCCTCGCCTCCAGAGTTCGGCCGCGGCACGGACCGCGACCTCCAGCGACTCCACCACCGGCACCCCTGCGCCGGCGAAGGTGCGCAGCGGCGGCGTGTCGTTCCTCGCGTACGTGGAATGCACCACCACCGGCAGCCGGCTGCGACCCGCCGTCTCCACCATGACCCGCGCGGCTCGATCCTCCGCGTCCGCGAGCTCCGACGAGAAGCGGAGGGAGTAACCGCCGAAGAGCCCGATCACGAGGAGGACGCCCACACCGGGATCCTCGGCCAACACTCTCACGGTCCGCGCGAAGGCCTCGGGATCGGTATCAGCCGCTCCGGCGACGTCCACGGGGTTTCCCACGGCCGCCGCCGGGCCCAGCTCTCGTCTTAGCGCCAGCCTGGTGCTTTCGAGAAGGCTGGCCTGCGGAACTCCCAGCTCGCTGAGCAGGTCGGCGGCGAGGGTCGCCTGCCCGCCTCCGTCCGTGAGCACGAGCACTCCGGGCGCGTCGTCGGGGGCGCGTCCGCCCGAGCCGTCGTTTCCCCCCCTCCCGCCGTTCGGCCGGCCCGCGAGAGCGGTAAGGACGGGGACGATCTCGTCGGTTCGATCGATCAGAGTCACGCCCGCCTGCTCCAGTCCGGTGCGGAGAAGCTCGTGACTTCCGCCCAGGCTCCCGGTGTGCGAGATCGCAGCCTTCCTGCCCTCGCGCGAGCGTCCGCCCAGAATGGCGACCACCGGCTTTCGCCGCGACACCCGGGCGGCCACCCGAATGAACTTCCGGGCGTCGCCCAAGCCTTCGGCGTGGACCAGGATCGCCTCGGTCGCCGGGTCGTGGGCGAGGTAATCCAGGCACTCGGCGAATCCAACGTCGAGCCGATTGCCGAGCCCGACGCAGATCGAGATCCCTTCGCCGCCTCCGGCGCATAGAGTGTTGGCTATTTCGAGCGCGATATTGCCCGACTGAACCAGGAGGGCCATCCGCCCGGGAGCCGGCTTGCTCCACCCGATCAGATTCAATCCCGTATGCGCGTTCAGGATGCCCGAGGTGTTCGGGCCGACGATGCGGACCCCGAACCGGCGCGCCTCCTCGAGCGTGGCCCGAGCCAGCCTCTCGCCCTCCTCGCCCGATTCCCCGAATCCCACCGCCAGCACGACCGCGCCGGCGATCCCGCGGCGCCCGCACTCCGCGACCACCTCCGGAACGGCTTCGGCAGGTCTGCACACGAGGGCGAGATCGGGGGCCTCGGGGAGCGACTCTATCGAGGTGTGGACTCGGTGACCGCGGAGAACTCCACCCCGCGGGTTGACCGGATAGACCGAGCCCGCGTAGCCCCCCTCGCGCAGAGCGACCAGAACGCGGTTGCCCCGCTTTCGATGGTCGGTGGATGCCCCGACGACCGCGACGGAGCGCGGCTGGAAGATGGGTGCCAGCGGGTGGGGTCCCGCCTCGCAGCCGGGTTCGGACAACCTCGGTCTTACTTCCCCGTGAAGTCGGGCGGCCTGCCTTCCCGAAACGCCTTCAGTCCCTCCTGCCAGTCCTTCGTGCCGAAGAGCTCGTCCAAGGCTTCGGCCTCGTCCTCAAGCGCCTCCAGCCGGTGGGGGCCTCCGGCCGGACCGACTAGCTCCTTGGCTCGGGCGAAGGAGAGCGGCGCTACGGCAGCGAGTCGGTTCGCGAGCTCCAAAGCGCAATCCTCGACCTGTTCCACCGGCACGGCCCGGTATGCCAGCCCCATCTCGAAGGCGTCCTTGCCCGAGAAGAACTCACCCAGATACATGATCTCCCGAGCCTTCGCCACTCCCACCCGTTCGGCGAGCGTGTACACCGCGCCGCCACCCACGAAGGTGCCGAGCACCAGCTCGGGCAGCCGCAGCTTGGCGTCTTCGGCCACCACCATGAAATCCGCCGAGAGCGCGAGCTCGAGACCGGCCCCGACCGCCGGACCGTTGACTGCGGCGATTATCGGGATCCGACACACCTGAAGCAGGTAGTTGGTGCGCTGAGCGAGATCGATGTACTGCGCGCGCGCCGGACCGACGGGCGGCCCCTGTTCGGAGTGCGCCTTGAGGTCGGCGCCGGCGCAAAAAGCTCGCCCCTCGCCGGTCAGCACGATACACCTCACCTCGAGGTCCGTGACGGCCTGTTCCACGGCGCGTTCGAGCGTCTCGTAGAGTTCGGTGTTGACCGCGTTGAGTCTGGACGGTCGGTTGAGGCGGAGGACAAGCACCCGGCCCACGTAATCGTGAATGATCGCTCGCCGATGGAATTGGATCACCTGGGAGTGGCTCATCACTCCTCCGAATGCTAGGTTTACTTCAGATAACCGTATTTGGCGAGGAGCTCCCTGACTTTGCCCTCGCGTTCGGCAAGCTCGGTCTTGGCGATCACTCGGGCGATCCGGATCCGGTCATCCTCGCTAACCCGCTCCAGCACAACTATCGGTGCCCCGTACCGGAGCAATATGCGCTTGGCTTCTACGGCGACCGAGGTGTTCACGCTCCAATATATAGTGAATATACGAGGCTCAGGTCAAGGCGAGACCGGCGTCGGCCTGTCACCGTCCGTGGAAGATTACCTCAAGGTCATCCACGCGCTCCAGGAGACCAGGCGCGATTCAGCCGCCGGCGTGCCCACCAGCTCCATCGCCGATGAGCTCGACGTGCAACCGGCGTCGGTGACCGGCATGGTCAAGAAGCTGGCGGAATCCGGGCTGCTCAGACACGCTCCCTACCGCGGCGTTCGCCTGACCGAGCGGGGTCGAAGCGAGGCCCTGCGCGTCCTCCGCCGGCACCGGATCCTCGAGACCTACCTGTGCGAGCGGCTGGGCTACGATCACGCCAGTGTTCACCCCGAGGCCTGCCGACTCGAGCACGCCGCCTCCGAGGAGCTCATCGAAAGAATGTCCCTCGCGCTCGGAACGCCGAGCCACGACCCGCACGGCACTCCCATTCCGAGGGTGCAGAACGAGGAGTGAGGCCGCACCGGGTCTCATATCCCCTGTGACCCGGCATCTCGCCTGATGACCTGAACTTGCGCAACGACCATCGGTTGGTCAGTATAGGAAGTGACGGTTCGATTCGGACCGTCGTCGGCCAGCCCTTGAAAACCGGAGGTGACGGTGAAAGGTCGAATGCTAGCGGTGGCGCTGGTGGGATTCCTTCCGGCTCTCGTGCTCTTCCTTTTCGTGACGGCGAAGCAGCGCGAGTTCCGGATCGCGGAGCACGAAAACGAACTTCGGAGCTTCGCTCGAGTATCGGCGGTGGAGTACGGCCGATTACTTCACCAGGGGGAAGCCTTGCTCGGGGTTCTATCCGAGTTCCCGGAAGTGACCGAGGAAGGCTCCGCGTGTTCGAGGCGGCTCGCAGCGGTGATGAGGCACCTCGAGCACTTCACCACGGTGTCTCTAATCGGGCTGGACGGCTATCTCATGTGCGGAGCGCTTGGGGACGGCACCCTCTACATCGGTGACCGCGCCTACTTCCGGAGAGCGCTGGCCACCAACCGCTTCAGCATGGGCGAGTACGCCGTCGGCCGCATAACCGGGAAACCGATCGTGGGCTTGGCCATTCCGATCAACACGGAAGACGGAGTGGATGTCGAGTCGGTGCTCTCCATGTCTCTCGACCTCGACGCCGTAGGCAACGAGGCTTCGTCGATGAACATTCCGGTCGCGACCACTTTCACCGTCCTCGACGGCGCCGGCAACGTGATGGTCAGAGTCCGGGATGCGGCCGGATTCGCCGCGGACACCGTCGGCAGCGTGGCCCCTGACGAGTTCATGGCCATGATCACCGGTGTGGCCGGCACCGTCTACGGCACGGACCTGGACGGGGTGGAACGCGCAATGGCCGTCGAACCTCTGCGCGGCACAGGCGCGGGCATTCTCGGCTACCTGGTGGTGGGCGGCGCCACCGACGTGCTCGACGAGGCCGACGACCTCGCGCGAACCGAGCTCCTCATCCTCCTCGCCGGTCTTCTTTTCCTCGGCGCGGTGACCTACGGGCTGTCCCGAAAGCTCACCTGACGCCGGAACGCGAACGCGGGTCCTCCCGGGCCGCATTCGGACCGGCCGTCACGCCGCGCCGACGGCCCGGGTCTCAGCCTCGTCTTCGTCGTCCTGTCCGTCGGTCGATCCGGCCTCGGAGGTGGCGATGGACGCCTTGAGCGCCTCCATGAGGTCGATGATCTTCGTGGTCTCCCTCGGCTTCGCCGTCGTTACGATCCGCTCGCCTTCGACCTTGGCCTGAATCAGCCCGAGCGTCTTCTCGCGAACTTCGTCGCGGAACTGGCTTGGATCGAACGCGTCCGCCGAACCCTGCGCGATCAGTTGCTCCGCAAGGGCGAGTTCCGTATCCGACACCTCGCCTTCGTCGATTTCCAGGACTTCGACCGGGCGCACCTCGTCGGCATAGTAGAGCTGCTCCATGACGAGCGCCTGCGCATCCCGGTGCGGACGGATGGCGACGATGTGCTGCTTGCCGCGAGCCGCCTGCTTGGCGATCGCCACCCGGCCGGTTCTTCTCAGGGCCTCGGCCAGGAGTCGGTACGGACGGGCGCCGCCCTCTCCCGGGCCGAGGAAGTAGGCGCGGCTGCTGTAGAGCCGATCCACCGAGTCGGCCGGCACGAACGACACGATCTCGATCTCCGGCCGCATGGGCGTCTCGACCACCTCCAGCTCCTCCTTGGTGAAGGTGACGAAGCGATCCTTGTCGAACTCGTATCCTTTCACGATCTCGCTGCGCGGCACCACGGCACCGTCGGCGGGGTCGATGTACTGTTGCCGAACGCGTACGCCGCGTTCCTTCCATATCATATTAAACGAGACTCGACGGGAGGACTCGGCGGTCGAGTAGATCTTGATCGGCAGCGAAACCAGGCCGAAAGCGATCAGCGAGGTGCCGATGGGGCGAACGGAAGGCATAATCGGAATGGTTGCGGGGGGGCGATATTCCTGACATGAAGCTAACCAGGACGAACCTCGACGGAGCTCGCGGCGATGCGACGGAGGTGGCCTCGGCTCTCGCCGAAATCGTGGCGGATTTCGCCGAACTGATGGAAGCCGGAGCGAGGTCGGACGCCGAGAAGGCCGCCGAGCTGGCCGAGCGGTCGCGGCTCCTGCTCGACACCGTCTTCCCCTGTTCGCCGCACACCCATGTCAGGATCGCCGAGATGTACGAGACCGATCCGCGCTTTCTGGGCCGCTTCGAGGGCAGGGCCGACGGGCTGGCGTCGTTCATCGCGGACGCGATCCGGGCCAACCGCGAGGTGTCGGAACGCGAGTGACCGCGGACGCTCTCGCCGAATACCGCGCCAAGCGGACCGCGGCCCGCACGCCGGAGCCGTTCGGCGGGCAGGTGGTCGCCGGAGGCAGCGTCTTCGTGGCCCAGTTGCACGCGGCCACCGCCCTGCACTGGGATCTCCGGCTCGAACACGAGGGCGTCCTCCTCTCGTGGGCTGTGCCCAAGGGGCCGTCGCCTAATCAGGCCGACAAGAGGCTCGCCCTTCGCACCGAGGACCATCCGCTCGAATACGCCGAGTTCGAAGGCCTGATACCGGAAGGCGAGTACGGCGCGGGGCCGATGATCGTCTGGGACAGGGGGTTCTGGACGCCCGAGGGCTCTGTCGCGGACGGGCTCGACCAGGGCAAGCTTCTCTTCGCGCTGCACGGTCACAAGCTTCACGGCATGTGGACGCTGGTGAAGACCAGGCAGGCCCCCAACTCCTGGCTTCTCATCAAGGAACGCGACGAACACCTGCGCCCGGACGGAGGCACCGACGACTACCCGGAAGACTCCATCTACTCCGGGCTGAGGGTAGGGGAGCTGGCCCACGCGGAGCGGAAGGCGAACGAGATCGCGGCCGAGGCGACGAAGGCCGGAGCGCGGCCGGGGGCGGTCCGAGCCGGGAGGAAGCCTCCGATGCTCGCGTTCGCGGACGCTCCTTTTAGCGGAGACGGATGGATCTTCGAGGTCAAGTACGACGGCTATCGTCTAGTCGCCGAGCGCACGGGCGGCGAGCCGTACCTGCGCTCCAGAACCGGTGCCGACATCACCCGCACCTTCCCGGAGATCGCTCGTGCCGTGCGCGGACTTCCCTACTCCCTGACGCTCGACGGCGAGGTGGTGGTGAACGGCGCCGACGGCCTGCCCTCGTTCGCCGCGATACAGCGGCGCGGGAAGGTGACGAACGCGACCGACGCCCTCATCGCCGGCACCGAGTCGCCCGCCCTCTACTACGCCTTCGACCTGCTCTCCTTCGAAGGACTCGACCTGAGACCGCTTCCGCTCGTCGAGCGCAAACGACTCCTCAAGGCTCTGCTCCCCAGCGTGGGGCCGGTGCGCTATGTGGATCACATCGAGCGCGAGGGCGAAGCCATGTTCGCGCATGCCGAAGCGATGGGGTTGGAAGGAATCGTGGGAAAACGGTCCGGCTCGGCCTACCGGTCGGGACGTTCCCGGGCCTGGGTCAAGGTTCGGGTGAGCCGCGTCGGCCACTTCGTGATCGTAGGCTGGACCGACCCCGGCGGCAGCCGGACGGGCTTCGGCGCCCTTCATCTGGCTGGCGTGGAGGACGAGAAATACGTGTATCGGGGCAGCGTGGGCAGCGGCTTCTCCGAGGCCGCGCTCCGCGAAATCTCGGAGGCCCTTCGAAGCATCGGAGTCGCGGCGACACCGTGCAGCGAGGGGGACCCGCCTGCGGGCAAGTCGCACCACTGGGTCGAACCGTCGCTCGGCGCGGAGGTCGAATTTCGAGAGCTGAGTCCAGCGGGGCACCTGCGTCTCCCCGTGTTCAAACGGCTTCTGACCGACAGGGAGGTCGGCGCACCGGCGGGCCTGGAGCCCAATGCGGTGGCCGAAGAACGCATCGTGCCCTTCACCAACCTGGACAAGGTGTTCTGGCCGGAGGAGGGCTACACGAAGGGCGACCTTGTCGAGTACCACCGGCGGATAGCCCCGTGGATGCTTCCGTATCTGCGCCGGCGTCCGCTGGTGATGACCAGGTATCCCGACGGTATCACCGGCAAATCCTTCTACCAGAAGGACGCTCCCAAGTATGCGCCGACCTGGTTCAGGAGGCTGAAGGTCTGGAGCGACAGCTCGGGACGGGAGCTTTCTTACTTCGTCGCCGACGACCTCGACTCACTGCTTTACGTGATCAACCTGGGCACCATCCCGCTCCACGTCTGGTCGAGCCGGGTGGGAACGCTTCCGAATCCCGACTGGTGCGTACTAGACCTCGACCCCAAGGGCGCACCCTTCGCGGACGTGGTCGTCGTCGCCGGCGCAATTCGCGAGCTCTGCGACGACATCGGCCTACCGGTTTTCGTCAAGACCAGCGGATCCACCGGCATCCACGTTCTCATCCCGCTCGCGCCCGGCATGACTTACGAGCAGTCGCGCTTCCTGGGCGAGCTTCTGGCCAAGCTCGTGGTGGCCGACCTGCCCGAGCTGGCCACAGTGGAGCGCGCTCTCGACCGACGCGAAGGGAAGGTTTACGTGGACTTCCTGCAGAACCGACGCGGGAGCCTGATAGCCGCGCCTTTTACCGTGCGGCCGCTGCCCGGGGCTCCGGTGTCGGCTCCGCTCCGGTGGGACGAGGTCGTGCCGGGGTTGGCCATGAAGGATCACGACATGGCCTCGGTGGTGGAGCGGATGGAAGCGGACGGCGATCCGCTCGCGCCCGTGCTGACCGCGATCCCGGATATCGCCGACGCCCTCGGGAAACTGGAGAAGCGGTTGAGCGGATAGCGCGATTTCGCCCTGTTCCGTCCGGTCTCCCCGGAACGTCTATTCGTCCTTGAGCAGCTTGCGCACGAAGGGCGAAGCGAGCAGCGCGACGATCCCTACTCCGCCGACCACCCAGGTGATGGAGCGGAAGAGACCGGCGAAGCCTACCTCCTCGACGCCTTGGCCGGCGACCAGACCCGCGAAGAGGTTGCCCAGAGCCGCCCCCACGAACCAGATGCCCATCATCTGGCCGACTCGGCTCACCGGGGCGAGCCGGGTGACTGCGGAGAGGCCGATGGGCGAGATGCAAAGCTCGCCTACCGTGTGCAGGAAGTACATCACCACGAGCCAGGCAGGGCTTGCCAGCCCGTCGTCGCCCGCATTGGCCGCGCCCCAGGCGATCACCAGGTAGCCGAGGGCCAGTCCGAGAAGGCCCATCGCCGCCTTGAGCGGAATCGACGGATTCGCGTTCATTTTCTGGAGTGCGACCCAGATGCTGCCGAAGACCGGGGCGAGGATGATGATGAAGAGCGCGTTCACAGACTGGAACCACGAGGCCGGGATTTCGGACCCCATGAACGGCACCCATTCGGCGAGGCTTCTGTCGGTCGAGTCGCGGGCGAAGAGGTTGAGCGAACTGCCCGCCTGCTCGAATCCGGACCAGAAGACGGCCACGAGCAGGAAGAGCCAGAAGATCACTACCGTGCCCTTGATCTCGCGCACGGTGTGGCCTGCCAGGAACCAGACGTAGAGGAAGTAGAGGCCGACCAGAACGATCACGCCGTATCCGAGCCAGAGGGCGACCTCTTCGATGGAGACGGCGACGGTTCCGTTCGAGACGAGCCAGCCGAGGAGAACCACGAGCGCGACGACTCCGCCGAAGATGGTGAAGAACCGCCTTTCCTTCGCCTTGATCGCGACCCGAGGCTCCTCGGTCTTCAGAAGACCGGCGTCACCCAAGCGGCTCTCGGTCAGACGGTACTGGATGAGCCCCAGGAGCATGCCCACTCCTGCGGCCCCGAATCCCCAGTGCCAGTTGTAGTTCTCGGCCAGACCACCGGTGACGAGCGGCCCGAGGAAGGCGCCGAGGTTGATCCCCATGTAGAAGATGGAGAACCCGGCGTCGCGCCGGGCGTCCGCCGAGGCCGGGTAGAGCTCTCCGACCACCGTGCTCACGTTGGGCTTGAGCAGCCCGGTGCCCATAATGACGAATACCAGCCCGAGAAAGAAGGTGAAGTTTGTCGGGACGGCCATGGTGAAGTGGCCGAGGGTGATTATGCAGCCGCCGACGAAGACCGCCTTGCGCTGCCCCCAGAGATTGTCGGCCACCCAGCCGCCCGGCAGCCCCATGATGTAGACGAGGGCCGTGTAGAGACCGTAAATGGCTCCTGCGGTTACCGTCGTGAGCCCCAGACCAGCGTGCGGCGAACCGTCGGCGAGAGTCGCGGTGGTCGCTTCCGTCATGAAGAGAATGAGGAGCGCCCGCATCCCGTAGTACGAGAAGCGTTCCCACATCTCGGTGAAGAAAAGCGTGGCCAGTCCGGCCGGATGCCCGAAGAAGGTCCGGCCGTTGAGGTCGCTGTTGGTCATCTTGGATCCGGGGAACGTGCGTGGACGACGGCTGGACGTGAATATCTCCAGCGGGTCCGGCAACCTACGAAAGCACGTCGTCCGCCGCAACCAATGCCACGTCCCGGAACGCGATCACGCCCCGCCCCGCAACCTGTGTCTCCGACGACAGGTCCGGTTCGCCCCGGCCCGGACGGATTCTCGCCCGCGCGGCCCCTCAACCGGTCGCGGTGGAGTGAACCGCGAAGCGCGCTCCCTGCGCATCCGCGCAGACCGCGACCATGTCGCCGTCGGGTACCTCCATCGGACCTTCGACGACCTTGCCGCCCAACTCCCCGACTCGCGCCGCCGCAGCCCTTGCGTCTTCCACTCGGAAGTAGTTGAGCCACATGCAGGCCGGCATCTCGGGGGGGCGGGCGAACATGCCGCCGAGCTCCTTCTCGCCCCGCTTGAACATCATGTAGGGCCCCACCCCCTCGATCTCGAAGTCGGAGCTCCGCTCCCACCCGCACATCTCGGAGTAGAAGCTCCACGCCTCGTCGACGTCTTCGGTCGCGAGCTCGTGCCATGAGACCTCGCCGATCCTCGGTTCTTGGTCGTGGCCTGGCGCTTCGTCCGCTGGCTGATAGGCCGCGAAGCATCCCCCGCTCGCCGGATCGCTCACGATGGCGATGCGTCCGACGCCGTCGATGTCGATCCGGTTGAGGACGCCGCCCCCGAGCCCCTCGGCCTTGGCCGTGAAGGCGTCGACGTCCGGTGTGGAGACATACATGAGCCAGTGCGGCGGCACCTCCCTGGGAATGCTCGGCGGCATCTCCATCATCCCGCCGATGGGCGTGCCGCCGTTCATCCAGGACGTATAGGGATGTTCGCCCGCCTGGAAGTCGTGGGCGCCCCAGCCGAAGAGCTCGGTATAGAAGGTGAGCGCGCTCTCGGCATCGGTGGTCAGCAGTTCGTACCAGCAGGGTCGTCCGGTCGGGATCGTGCGGTTCTCCATCATTCGTCTCCCTTTGTGATTTTTTCGAGGGCCTCCCCGATAATTTCGCCGAGCCGAGACGGCGTCCGGGTCGCGGTTTGGCCGCGAGCCGTCAGTAGGTGGAATCGGTCGGTCGCTGTTCGCCGGCCGTGACCGCGAGCGCGAGGCGGTTTTCTCGTGGCGGCAAGCTGCAGACGGAGAACTGCGTAAAGACGCAGGGAGGGTTGTAGGTGCGGTTGAAGTCGATGGTGGTGAAGCCGGTCGAGTCCGCGAACGGCACCCTGAGATAGCGACCGCCCTGATAGGTGTTCACCACTGCGGTCGAGTCCCACAGGCTGACGAAGAAGCTCGAACTGGTGGGGGAGGCGAAAGCGACTAGCCGGTGCTCGCGGCCGGCCGCCCTGAATGCGAGCTCGCCGGGAGATTCGTTCTCGACCTGTCCGTCGGTCACGTCGTCCAGCTCGAAAATGCGCGGCTCCGGGTAGGGCTCGAAGCGCGCCGTGACGCGCCAGTCCTGGGTGACCGGGTAGTACGGCGGTAGCGTGAAGCTCCCGATCTGCGGGTGTTCCTCGTCCCAGACCCGCAGCCAGAGCCGCTCCGTGCCCCGTTCGGAGTGAATGCGCATGCCAAGCGAGCCGAGACGGAGCAGCGTGGGATTCTCGCTCCGATCGTGAGCAAGCTCCAAAACGGTTTCGACCGGAGTGCCGTCCTCGGACGCGAAGCCCTCGTTGGGCTCCAGCGTTATCGCGCCGTCTTCCATGCGGATGGTCCCTGCCAGCTCCGGAACGTCGTTCGCCGCCAGAAGGATGGAGACCTCGTCGCCGGCGCCGACCGTATTCGCGCCTTCGCGGAGCTCCCAGAGGCCAATCCAGATCACCGGCCCGCTCGGCGGCACGGTCTGTCTGCTTTCCCGATAGGCGTGCCATTCGGCGTGCGAGGCCGCGAACTCCTCCTCGGAAACGGGTGGCGGCTCCGGCCAGGGCTCCGGAGCGCAGGCCGACGAGAGTGCGGAGATTACGACAAATGCGAAAATGCGGCGGTTGAACGACGTCATGGTAGGCTTGGGAACGGTTAGGTCTCTGAACGGCTCGCGCGACGAGCAAGCCCTTGCGGGCGTGCTTATACTGCGGTACGGGAGAGGTATTTCCTCCCGCGACTTCCCTCCCGGAAGATGCGGGTTCGGTGGACTGGGCGCCAGCCCGGGGCGCCTTACCCGGGCCCGTCCAGGTTCGACCGGACCACCATGCCCTCGGTCGCGAACTGGATGCCGCTCAGCACCACTGCCTGTCCGTCCTCCAGAGCTCCGGTGACGTACACGAGTCGGTCGGTACGCTGCAGGATGTTCACCGGAACAATGGTGACCGACGAGTCCGGGCGAAGCGCCCAGACTTCGTTCCCGGTCCGAAGCGCCGCGCGCGGAACGGTGAAGTACCGCCCCGGGGCGGTCCCGTCGATGAGCACCTCCACGAACTGACCGACCAGAAGGGGCGGACCTCTCCGCCCGTCGTCGACCTCCGAGCCGTCCTCGTCGGCAGTCGCGCGACCGCCCGCGAACGGGTCGGGAATGCGGACCACCACGTCGATGGTGCGGGTCTGCACGTCTACGGCGGCCTCGGCGCGATCCAAGTAGCCGGACCACGAGTAGGAAGCGCCTCCGTACTCCGAGAACACCCTGGCCTGGACGCTCCGGTCGCCGTCGCCGGCTTCCAGCGTCCACAGGTCCGGGATGAGGGCCGCGTCGGCGTCCGACAGGGGAACGACCACCTCCACGGCGTCGTCGGCGTAGAGCCGGCCCACGCTTTGACCGGCGGCCACGAACTGCCCGGGGTCCACCATGTCGGTCCGCACAACGCCGCTGAAGGGAGCGCGCACCTCGGTCCGCGAGAGCGCCAGCTCGGCGTCGGCCAGCGTCGCGCTGTCGCGCGCCAGCGCGGCCCGGGCGGCCTCCAACTGCGGCTGCTTGAGCGTAAGCGGGCTCGCCTCTCCCGGTGGGTCGCCCGCCCGGCGGCGGACGAACCCCTCGTATTCGGCGCGGGCGATGCGGGCCTCCTCCTCCGCCTGCAGGAGCGCGACCTGCTGCGCGGCGACATTCGCGCGGGCCTGTTGCACCCGGTTCAGATAGTCCGCGTCGTCGATGCGGAAGAGCGTCTGTCCCTCGCTGACCTTCCCGCCGCTCTGAAACGTCGGGGCGACCGACGCGACCTGGCCGCTGACCTGCGCGATGACGTCGATCTCGGCCCTCGGACGCACGGTCCCCGCGCTATTGACGGGAATCGCGCCGCTCACTTCGTTGGCCTCGGCGGTCGTGACGAACGGAACCCGCGAGGGAGGCTCGCGCACCGGTGGGGCGGGACGCAGCACGACCATGAGGGTCGCTAGGACTGCGGCGCCCCCAAGGATACCGACGACGGTCAATCGATTGCGGAGCCGGCTCACCTGGATTGTCCTCCGGTTCGCGGGCCCGACCCTTCGGATAGGGTGGCAGTCAGCATGCGCCGGCCTTCCGAGTCGGGCGGTTCGGTCCAGTCGCCGCCCAACGAACGGTGTAGCGCCAGGCGCGCCAGAGCCAGGTCGCGACGCGCACCCGCGAGCGTCGACTCGACGCCGAGGAGCGCTCGCACGGCGTCAAGATAGTCGATGTAGCCTCCCACACCGGCTGCGTAGCGGCGCGACTGGAGCTCGACCGACGCGAAAGCCTCGTCCCTCTGCGAGACCAGAAAGTCGTGGCGAAGCCCTTGGTTGCCGAGCGCTGCCAGCGCCGCTTCCACCTCGTGCACCGCGGTAACCACCGTGCGACCGTAGGCGGCCGCCAACTGATCGAACCGGGCCTGCGCCAGATCGATGTTGCTGCGAATGCGGCCGCCCTGGAAAATGGGAGCTGTGAGGTTGCCGAGCAGGTTGCTGAACCACTGATCGACCTTGAAGAGCCCGTCGGCCTCGGAGGACTGCACCCCGATGGTTCCGGACAGGGAAAGGGAGGGAAGCAGCTCGGCCCGGCGCGCTCCGATGCTGAAACGGGCGGCCTCCAGCCGCAGACCCGCCGAGCGCACGTCCGGCCTCTGCGCAAGCAGGTCCGCAGGTACTCCTGCGGCCACGGGATCGTCCGACGGTATCGGGGCCAGCGAATCGGGAAGGATCGCGTCGAGCTTGTCGCGAAATCCGCCCAGCAGGACGGCCATGCGCCCCTCGGCGTCGACCGACCGGCTCTCCAGTTGAGGAAGCGCGGCCTGGGTGTTCCGAAGCTCCTGGCGGAGCTGGTAGAGCTCGAAGGAAGTGATCAGCCCTCGGTCGTAGCGGGTCTCCGAGAGCTCCATCCGTTCCAGGAGAACGTCGACGGTCTCGCGAGCGAGGGCCTCGCGCCGGCGCAGGTCGGCGATCTCGAAGTAGGTCGCGATGGTCTCGGCCAGCACCCCGATGCGGGCCGCGTGGTAATCGGACTCCGATGCCAGGTACTCGTGCCCGGCGGCCAGTCGGTCGTTGCGGGCGCGTCCCCAGAAATCCAGTTCGTATGCGAAGTCGATGCCCAGCGACCAGGTTCGGATTCCGAGGCGGTCGGGAAGAGCGTTGCCGAACAGGCTGTCGCCCACGATGTCACGGAACTGCTGACCGACCCCGACGTTGGAGGGGCTGTCCTGATCGCTGGCAGTCGCCCCCGCCTGCACGGAGGGAAGAAGGGCCGCGCGCGCGATCCCCGCCTGAGCCCTGGCCTGCCGCACCCTGGCGACGGCCTCCGCGAGGTCGAAGTTGGCGACCAGCACCGAGTCGATGACGGTGTTGAGCGCCGGGTCCTGGAAGGCCGTCCACCACTCCCTGGCTTCGTAGACGTCCGCCTCTTCCGCCCTCTCGAAACTCTCGGGAAGCTCGGCCACCGGCTCCGGCACCGAGGGCGCCGGCGCAAGTGTGCACGATGCGGCCAGGAGCAGGAAGGATCCCGCACCAGGGAGCGCAAGCCCCTGCCGAGAATTCATGGTCGCCTCACCTGATTTCGTGTGCGGAAGCGGTCCGAAGAAGTACTCCGAATCTAGGTAGCGGACGGCGATGAGGCAAGCTGCCAAGAGTGGCTTGTTCGGGCGTTACCGGAGCCTGGCACCTGATCGCCGGCGGAGGGTCTGCCGCGTGTCCCTCCCCGCTCCCTGACACATTTCCCCCGGTTCGGCGGTAGGATTGAGGCTGCGCCCGGCGTCCCTCGGCAGACGCGACCAGTACCGACACGAGCCCGACCATCTCATGGAAAACATCCGCGCCTTCTTCGACTACCTGCTGGAGAACCCGGTTTTCCTCGTTCCTCTGCTCATCCTGGGCGCCGTTCTCGTCTACGGCATCCTCAAGAGACTCTTCAAGGTCGTCGCCATCGTCGTCATCGCGGCCGGCCTATACTACCTCCTGATGGAGTATTTCGGACCCGGTGCGCCCGATCTCGGTCTGGACCCGGCTATATTTTGCTGACCTGGCCCAAGCCGGATCGCGGACATGACCGGGCGGTCTTGATGAACACCCTCCACCAAGGCTCGACTCTCCGGTCTTTCTTGAGCCCTCGACCATGAAGGTGGCAACGTGAGAGTGGCGCTCTTCACCGACACGTATCCATCCGACCTGAACGGGGTAGCGATGACGCTCGGCAAGCTTGTGGCTCACGGCAGGTCCCGAGGGCACGAATTCGCTCTGGTGACGCCGAAGGTCTCGGAAGAGCCGTGCGCGAACGCCGCCGTCCACCTTCGGAACCCGAGTTGTCCGGTCCCCTTCTATCCCGATCTCAACCTGGCCTGGGCCATGGGGGGGCAGGTTCGTAAGGTCATGACCGCCTTCAACCCGGACGTGGTGCACGTGGCCACCGAGGCGACGGTCGGCATCGCGGGCAGGCTTTGGGCCGAGCGCAAGCACGTACCGCTCGTCACCTCCTACCACACCAACTTCGTGGAGTATCTGACTCACTACGGCATGGGGATCTTCGCCACCTCGCTCTGGCGCTATCTGCGCTGGTTCCACGATCTGGCGGAGGTGACCTACTGCCCGAGCTCGGATACCTTGGCCGATCTGCGTCAGCACGGCATGCACGATCGCTTGAAGGTGTGGTCGCGCGGCGTCGACACCGACCGCTTCGATCCGGGGCGTCGGAGCATGGAGGTGCGAGAGCGGCTGGCGCCCGGGGCGGAATACGTCATGGGGTACGTCGGCAGACTGGCCGGTGAGAAGCGCGTCGAGGTTCTTCTCGAAGCGTTCAGGGTCGTGCGGGAGCGTTACGGCGACCGGGTCGCGCTCGTGGTCGTGGGCGACGGCCCCCGTGCGGCTGCTCTGAGGGCCGAGGCCCCGGAGGGCGCGCACTTCACCGGATACCTGCGCGGTGACGCTCTCGCCGAAGCATACGCCTCCTTCGATCTCTTCACCTTCCCATCCGATACCGAGACCTTCGGCAACGTCGTGCTCGAGGCCCTGGCATCGGGCGTTCCGGCCGTGGTCGCCAACAGGGGTGGCGTGCGCGAGACCGTCATTCCGGGTCGAACCGGGATCCGGGTTCCGCCTCTGGACGCGGACGCCTTCGCCGAAGCGTGCATTCGGCTGCTCGCCAACGACATGGAGCGGCGCACCTTGGCGCGAGGGGCTCGGGAGGAGGCCCTGAGCCGGAGCTGGAGCGCCGTCCTCGACGGGGTTCTCGACGGATACCGGTCGCAGTTGCCCGACAGATTCCGGGAAATCCGGGCGTGAACGCCATCAAGCTCGCGCTGGGCAGCTACGACGAGCGCATCCTGATCGCGTTTCTGACCCGTCGGCGCCACACCGCCGACATTTTCATGCGCCTCGTCACCAAACTCGGCAACGCGGCGGTCATCATTCCGATCACCCTCTCGACCGCCTTCGGTCTGGTACCGGGACCGTCGGAGCTGGCGACGGCCGGGCGGCTGGCCGCGTGGAGCCTCGCGATCTCCCATCTTCTGGCGCAGATCCTCAAGCGGATGGTCGGAAGGAAGCGTCCGGATCTGCCCGCCGGACTCGATCGGCTCATCGTGCCGGAGGACCGGTTCTCGTTCCCGTCCGGACACGCGACGGCCGGACTCTCGGTGGCGCTTCCGGTGATGCTGGTACTGTCCTGGCCGATAGCGGCCGTCGTTCTCGGGGTCGGTGTTCTGATCGGGATCAGCCGCTGCTACCTTGGGGTTCACTACCCAGGCGACGTGCTGGTCGGATGGGCGCTCGCCACCTGCACGGTATTTTCCGTTCAGGGCGTTCTGCTCTGACCCTTCCGCGCTCTCAGCTACGCCTCGGGCAGCGCCAGCGCGACGAGCTCCGCGCTGACCCCCCTTCCTCCGACCGAGAGCACGACGTACTGTCTCCCGCCGGCCATGTAGGTCATGGGCACGCCCGTCTGCGGGGCAGGCAAATCGATCTCGGCCACGGTCTCGCCTGTCGCCTTGTCGAGCGCCCTGAGGATCGGCGCCCCCCCGGCTCCTTCTCCGGCGAAGAGCAGCGAGCCGGTAACCAGCAGCCCCGAGCGCGAAGGCTTCCCGGTTCTGGGCAGGTCGGAAAGCTCCACCCCCAGGGTTTCCGCCACCCGCGCCGGCGTGTCGCCGTTGGCGACGGTCCACGAGACGCGACCGCTCGTCAGGTCTATGGCGGTGATCCGGCCCCACGGAGGCTTCACGATAGGGATGCCCCGGGCGACCTGACCGGATCTGGCACGGTGGACGTAGGCCATGTCGCTGGCGTCGCCCGCCTCCTCCAGAGCTAGGATGAAGGCGTTGGTCTGAGATCCGACGTAGAACATGCCGGTCCCGGGGTCGAAGGCGGCGCCCTCCCAGTTGGCGCCTCCCGTCGAGTAAGGCAGCGAGAGAGTTCCCTGGGTTCCGTCCGGCGCCTCCGCGAGCGAGGGCGGCGTGTAGAGCGGGCCCATGCGGAAGCGTGCCGCCACTTCACGGGCTCGTTCGCGGATCTCGGGCGTGAGATCGATGAGGAAATCCTCTTGGAACCCTTGCCGGTCGAAGGGCTCCGGCAGGGTCGGGAAGGGCTGGGTGGGAGAAGTCCGCTCGCCGGGAACGTCGCTCTGCGGTACCGCTCGCTCCTGGATCGGCCACACCGGTTCGCCGGTTTCGCGGTCGAAGACGAATGTGAAACCCTGTTTGGTGATCTGGGCGACCACCCGCCTGAAGACGCCTTCGATCTCGAGGTCGGCGAGGAGGGGCGCGGCCGGGTTGTCGTAGTCCCAGATGTCGTGGCGTACCGTCTGGAAGTGCCAGACCCGCTCGCCGGTCCGGGCGTCGAGGCAGACCAGGCTGGTCGAGAAGAGGTTGTCGCCCTGGCGATGTCCGCCGTAGTAGTCTCCCGTGCCGGCCTCGGTCGGCAGATAGACGTAGCCAGTCTCAGGGTCGTAGGTGATCGGCGCCCAGACCGCGGCGTTGCCGGAGTACTCGGCCGATCCGCCCTCCCAGCTCTCGTGTCCGAACTCGCCTGCCTCGGGGATGGTGCGGAAGGTCCAGAGGAGCTCGCCGGTCCGGGCGTCGAATCCGCGTACGTCGCCGGGAGTGTTGCGCATCGAAGGAGGCCTGAAGCCCACGTGGTGAGCCGATCCCACCACGACGACATCGCCCGCGACGGTCGGGGGCGAGGTGGCTCCGATGGTGCCGACCATGGGGACGCCTTCGCGGCCGCGATGGTTCTCCATGAGATCGACGACGCCGTTCTCGCCGAATTCCCGGATCGGCCTGCCGTTCGACGCGTCCAGAGCGACCAGCCGGTAACCGGGCGTCACCGCCAGTATGCGCGCATCGCCCGCTTCCGAACGCCAGAACGAGACGCCCCGACCGGGGTTGCGCCTGGGAGCCGCGGCGAGTCGCTCTCCCTCGTCCATGGTCCAGGTCCAGAGAGTCTCGCCGCTGGTGGGGTCGATGGCCACCACCGCTCTCCGAAGCCCGGCGGTGGCATATAGCGCTCCGTCCACCGCGATCGGAACGGTCTGGCTGGCTATGAAGGGGTTGGGGCCGAAGTTGCGCGCCGTCCATCTCCACGCGATCTCCAGACTTCCCGCGTTCGAGGCGTCGATCTGCGCGAGAGACGAGTACCGGGTGTGACCGTGATCGCCCCCGTAGGTGTGCCACTCGCCCGACGGCGCACCGTCCTGGCCTGGCGCGGCCGCAGCCGTCGGGGCCGCGAGCGCGAGCGCGAGGCCGAGAACGATCAGGAAAGCGGCGACCGACGGCCACTTCCCCAGGGGCCCGCGCAAAGGCGGGCGAGGCGACCGGTCCACCGGCAAGGCCGTTGGCCTCACTCTTCGGTGATGCGGATACGGTCCTCGCGGTTCGGGACCACGCATATGAATTCGAAGGGCTCGTCGGCATCGGCCCGATAGTCGTGTTCCACGCCCGCAGGAACGTAGACGGCGTCTCCCGCGCTGACGCGATGGACCTCATGGCCGATCCGCATGCGGGCGCTCCCGCGCAGCACGTACTGTTCGTGCTCGACCTCGTTGGTATGAAGCGGCATGCCGCCTCCCGGCTCCATGACGAAGCGACGCAGGCAGAAGTTGGGCGCTTCGCCAGGTCCGACCAGAACCTGCATCGACGTGCCCTCGCCCGCCGCGACCTCGTTCGCCGGTACCGATCCGGCCGGCCGCACCGGCCCTGTCTCCTCGATCTCGCTCATTTCTTCTCGTTCCGAGGGGGTGTGCGCTCGGCTCCATCGCGTCCCTACCCGTTCTCGGCGTAAATCCCCACCTGGAGCGACGGTGCGAGCGTGTACTCAAACTTGAGACGATTTTCGCCTTCCACAACCACCGTCGTGGTCCGCTGCCTGGTCTTGGGGTGATCCCGACCTCGGTCGTTCTCGATGACGGCGACCTCGTCGGGCCCGAGCCCGTCGGTGATCCGGTCGAGCTCGGCCAGCAGAAGCTCGAGCAGCTCGGCCTCGGCCTCGTCCTGAACGTCGCCCTCGGCGCTGGGCGCGAGCTCATGAAGCGTACGCCGTTCATAGCCGTCCGCGAAGTCGGCCGCGCCGATGCGAGCCGTGCCGGTGGAGCGGAATCCGACCTCGGTCAGAGCACGGGCGTTGAACTCCGGAACGACGCTCCTGTATGAGTTTCCGTACCTGCGTAGAATCATCTGCGGTGCCGTCTTCGGTGCGTTAGGGTTCTATCTTCGGTGCGTTAGGGTTCTAAATTGTCTCACGAGCGGGAACGAGCCTCCCGGTCTTCCTCCACCCCAGCATTCGATGTCGCCAGCGAATCCGAAACGCTTGAGAACCTCCGTCCTCTTCGTCTGTCTGGGCAACATATGCAGATCGCCCCTGGCCGAGGGGATCTTCGTCGGCCTTGTGAAAGACGCTGGTCTCGAAGAGGTCTTCACCATCGATTCCGCCGGAACAGGGTCCTGGCACGTCGGTTCTCCGCCCGACGCCCGCTCCGTGCAGGTCGCCGCTCAACACGGATTGACCTTGGAGTGCGCTGCGCGGCAGGTGTCTCCGAGCGACTTCCAGGACTTCGACCACATCGTGGCCATGGATCGCAGCAACCTGCGCGACCTGGAGGGGATGGCTCAGCTCGATGGTTCGAAGGCCGAGCTCTCGCTCCTGCGTTCGCGCGATCCGATGGGCGGTTTCGACGTGCCCGATCCATACTATGGAGGGGCCAACGGCTTCGAGCGCGTCTACCGCATGATCGAACGCTGTTGCCAAGAGCTCCTTCTCGACCTGCGCGGCTGAAACGGCCGGATCTCCGCCGTTCGACTCGCCGACCGTGACGGACGAGAGGGTCGCCGTCCGCGGCGTCCGGCGCGGATGCGGCGTCGCACTGCCGTGGGAGGTTTCGTCCACGGGCAGCTAAGCCCTGCCGACCATGCGGGCCATCCGCCGTATCGCCTCCTCGATGACGGAGTCCGCGGCGGCGAAGCTCATCCGCGACCAGCGATCATCGCCGAAGGCGGCACCGGGCACGAGAGCCACCCCTTCCTCGGAAAGCAGTTGGCGGCACCACTCGGTGGAGCTCTCGACGCCCAGCGCGTTCGAGCGGAAGTACAGGTAGAAGGCGCCCTTCGGGTAGACGAAACGCACTTCCGGCAGCAGCTCCTCGAAGAGCCCGACGACGAGATCCCGCCGGCGCTCGAAGGCGACTCCCATCTCGGTGATCGACGCGTCCGCGGCAGCGGGGTCTCCATACGCCCTCAGAGCGGCCATCTGGGTCGGCGTCGAAATGTTTGAAGTCATCTGGCTCTGGAGCGAAATCATCTTCTTCGCCAAATCGTTCGCTGAGAAGGAGTAGCCGATCCTCCACCCGGTCATGGCGAAGCACTTGGAGGCGCCGTCGACGAGCACGAAGTCTGGCAACGAGCCTTCCGGCAGGTCCAGAAGACCCGGGGCGTCGCCGGGGCCGTCGTGGTGGATGCGGCGGTAGATCTCGTCCGAGATCAGCCATGCCCCTCGTTCTCTCGCCCAAGCGGCGATTTCCGTCAGTTCGGACAGGGAATAAACCGCACCCGTCGGGTTGCTCGGCGAGTTGAGGATGAGCCCCTTGACGTTCTCGAAAGCGACTCGCTCCAGCTCGGTGGAAGTGACCTTGAAGTCGTTCTCCTCCCGACCGAAGACGACCTTGGGTTCGGCGCGGGCCAGCGTGACGAGATCCGGATAGGTCGTCCAGTAGGGCGCCGCCACGACAACCTCGTCGCCCGGACCGAAGAGCGAGAAGATGGCGTTGAAGAGGGCCTGCTTGGCGCCCGCCGTCACCACGAGACCGTTCCAGTCGAGCTCGCGCCCCGCCTGTGCGCTCAGCCTCGCGGTGATCGCCTGCCGCAGTTCGGGGAGTCCGGCGGGCGGCGTGTAACGTGTGCGTCCGTCCCTGATGCCCCGGATCCCTCCTGCCGAGATGAACTCCGGAGTGCGAAAGTCGGGCTCGCCGGCGCTCAGATTCAGAATGTCTCGACCCTCCGCCTTGAGCTGTTTGGCGAGGGTGCTGACCGCGATGGTCGCGGAAGGTTGGAGGTCCTTGATGTTCGACGAGAACTTCACGATGGGTCGCTGGGAAAGGTTGGAGTTCGGTGACGTCCAAGATAGCGTCTCCCGACCGGGGCTGGACAGACGCTGCCGACTGCGGGGTGAGCGTCCCGACGTGCCCCCCGAGCTGGAACGTCGGTCGGCTCGAAACGGTAGCAACCCTCTGGTTGAAGGGAGGGTCGGGCAACCGAAACACGCCCGAGTCGATCAAACCGTCGGACTCGACCGATTCCGGAATTCCTTTCCGTGAAACCAGCCTCCCACCGCCATCGCCAATGAAAAGCACCGGTTTTGCCACACCGACGGCCGTCCTTCTTGCGTTCCTGGCCGTACACCCCGCGCTCCCCGCCCAGGAGATCGTTGAAGTCACGGACCGCGACCGACGGATCGACCCCGCGTTCGAGGAGGTCTACCGAGTCGGCGTCCTCGACGGCGAGGCCTGGGAGATGTTCGCCTCAGTGGGCCAGGTCGCCTTCGACGCGAAGGGCGACCTGTACATTTTCGACGGGACGACCGGTCCGGCGATTGGCGGGGGGATGCTTCTGACGCGTTCCGGTGCGGTCAGGGTCCTCGTGTTCGACGCGGCGGGGCGATTCGTAACGGAATTCGGATCTTCGGGTCAGGGTCCCGGCGAGTTCAACCAGCCGATGGGCTTCGCGGTGTTGCGGGACGGCACCGTGGTCGTGAGCGATGTCGGCCATCGCGCCTACCAGCTCTTCAACGCCTCCGGCGAGTTTCTGCGTATGGTCCGGGCGGGCGAAGGGCCAGATGCCGTGGCGATTCCGGCCCATGACATTCAGCCGGATCCGCGCGGCGGAGCGGTCTTTGCCGGCGGGAGCGGGGCCTCCATCACCATGAGCGCGGGCGGCGCGGTGGATCCGCCCACCTCCTGACCGATCCTGCGGGTCGGACTCGACGCCGAGGCCGCGCGCGCCGATACGGTGGCGGAGGGATGGCTGCCGCAACAAACCGACCTTGAAGATCTCGCGACGGGCCCGATGCCCGCCCAGCTTCGCGACGCGCTTCGCGGCATGGCCATGCCCACCGTGTTCGAGCCCCGGTTACTCGTCGGCGTTCTTTCCGATGGCGGCATCGTTCACTCGGACTCGTCGGCGTACGCGTTGAAGATCACACCGCCGGGTGCGCGCGATGTCGCGCGCATCATACGGCGGCCCTTCGATCCCGAGCCCGTGACCGAGGCGGTCCGGGAGGCGCACGAGGAGAGGATGGCAGCCGCAAGGCGCGCACTCGGCGGAAGCGGACCAAGACGCCTCATGCTGGTCGGGGCCGCCGAAGGGAACAATCCTGGGCCGGAGGCCATGTTCGACTTGGAGGACCGCTACTACCACGAGATTCCCGTGCTGCGCGGCCTGGCAACCACGTGGGAGGGCCGCATTTGGGTGCAGCGCGGTGGCGAAGAACCGGATAGCGACGGCCCCATCGACGTCCTGACGGCGGAAGGAGCGTACGTCGGCACCTATGCGACCGGCGCGACCGAGATGCCTGACGCCTTCGGTCCCGACGGATTGGTGGCGTTCATCGAGCTGGACGAGCTCGAAGTCGCCAGCGTGGTTGTCAGGAGGCTGCCGGTGGAAGTCCGGTGAGGTTGGTGGAGCAAGATGGGACTCCTTCCTATCCCGATCCACACGGGGAACGGGAATTCCCGCCCGGCTCAGCGCCTCAACCCGCGCCTTGCTGCGGACCGCCTGGAAGCTGGGGGCGAAGGACGGCAAGTCGAGGATCGAGCAGTTCGCGCCTGGATGGAGAAGCAGCATCCGGATGCAGCGGGAAGCCTGCGCGAAGGGCTCGGCGAGATGTTCACCGTCAGCGAGATCGGATTGACCCCAGCACTCCGGCGGTGCCTGGGCACGACCGACCTGCTCGACAACGTCCACTCGGGAATGCGCCGCCGCACAGGCCGGGTGACCCGGTGGAGAGACGGGTCCATGGCGGTGCGCTGGGCGGCGGCCGCGTTCCTGGAAGCCGAGAAGAGCCACCGCAGGATCATGGGCTACAAGGACCTCCGGATACTCGAGGCGCACCTGGACGAGCTCGCCACTCCCCAGGTTGACGGTAAGGAGATTGCCGCGTAGCTTTGAATCGACCGAGAGCCACCGCAACCTCCAACCACGGTTGGGACCTCAGCGATATCTAGTGCCCCGAAGGCACACCTTCCTGAGCTTGTCACCAAGTACCGGGACCGGTTGCTCAGTCATCCTACTCGTAACCTCCTCGCAGTGCGTGGTCGAGGTTGCAGCGGTCACGCCAGCGACGGAGCCGAAGATGAGAAAATCCATGACACGTATGCTGAGGATGACGGCCACCGTAGTCGCGGTGCTGGCCGTGTCGTCGGCCCCCGGCGCCCTGACCACGCCGAAGGCGGCGGCCCAGGAAGTCCCGTGCGACGCGACGTGCGTGCACGTCCCCGATCCGCCGGTGCTCGCTTGTATGATGGGCTGCGGTGACCCTGCGCCCGATTCTCAGGAGGCCACCTTGGATGGTCCGGATGTTCCTCTGGTCGCGCTGACGGAGGAGCTCTTCCTCCTTGGGGGGGCTTCGGAAGAGGAATGGCAAGCCTTCACGGAGATCTCCGAGGTTCACTTCGACCACGATGGCAACTTAGTTATTCTCGACCGGCGACAGAACCGGGTTGTCGTCGTGGGTTCGGATGGAGAGTTTCGCCGCCATATATCACGAACTGGACAGGGACCGGGAGAGTTGCGTATGGCCATCGGGGTCGGCGTCCTTCACGACAACCGGATCGTCGTGCGCGATGTCGGCCACAATGCCCTATTCCTGTTCGGAGCCGACGGCAACTTCCTGGAGCAGCATGTCGCGATTCGCGAGCCTTCCACGAGGATGCAGTCCCAGTCCGTCATCGGTTCATCCCAAACCCTTCCCGCGTTGCTCGGCAGTTTCCCCGACGGCCGATTGCTTACGGCTCGCCGGCGGGGGGCTAGGGCCCTGGACATCCACACGATTGGCCGGGGCAGCCGGGAAGTCTATCGGGCGTATACTCCTCCCCCGTCCGAAGCTGCTGGAAGTGAGAGCGTCTCGATGATCCGGATAGGCGAGATGGAAGTGCAGCTGCCCGGCGGAATCCTGCCCCGACGAACGGTATTCGGTCCCCCTCTGTTGGCAGCGGTTCTGGCCGACGGGGAGATAGCTGTCGTTGATTCCGTAGGGTACCAGGTCAAGATAGTGCGGCCGGACGACGGCTCAGTACGTACTGTACTGGAAAGGCCTATCAACCCCTTCCCGGTGACGGCAGAGATGCAGGAGGCGGCAAGGGAGCGTGAGAGTGGTGGAGGGGGCGCACAGGTGATCGCCACGGGGCCCGGCATATCGGGCGCAGCGGGACGGGAACTGGAATCGGCGATCGCACAGTCTCTGGTCCCAGAGATGGACTTCGGCTCTGAGGTGCCCGTCATCAGCGAGATGGGCGTCGACCACGGGAACCGGATCTGGATTGTGCGATCGGGCGAGGACGGCGTATCGCCGGGTCCAGTGGATGTCCTCACTCCGTCCGGCGGCTACCTGGGCACGCTGTCTGAGGATTTCTTCCAGATGCCGGACGCGTTTGGGCCTGACGGCATGATGGCGTACATCGAGCTGGGCGAGTTCGATGTGCCCGTCCTTAGAGTCCTTAGGCTTGTGAGTCTCACGGTCGCCGGGGGTTGACAGATAACTGCTCGGGTGGTCCGAGATGATCGCGCCACTGTCCGGAACAACGCGGTCGAACATGCTCCCATCGGTACTGCAATACCCGGGGTCGTTCCGTGGCTGATCCGCAACGGGCGAACCAGTGCCAGCGATCCATCTCGGCTCTACAAGCGTCCGAGTCTAGCCATTTGGTGCCGTTCTCCCGCCATTTCCGCAAAAAGGTAAGGAAATGTGATCCGGGGGCAAGAACGGCAGACCGTGCAGTCCCAATTGAACTTAAGGAAGCCCTGCTTTGCGGACGGTTGGGTTTTTGGGGTTGATGGTGTCTGATATGGTTTCTTTTCTCTCCCCTCCAACAGTGGAGAGGGGTAACGAGCGAGCCCGACGAAGCGAGCAGGCCTGAGAAGCCGGAGAGCTTAGGCCACCCCCGGCCCTGCCGGTTCGCTTCAGGCAGCATGGTCGAATTTCTCGAAGTCCGCCGGTGATTCGTAGCCGAGCGCCGAGCGGAGCCGGCGAAGGACGGCCGCGAACATCCGCTCCCTTTGGTCAACGTCTTCGCGCTGGCCGGAGGTGCGCTGGATCACATCATCGACGTGGTCGGGCGCGCGGCGATCTGAGGTGCTGTGGATATCGGCGCCGCCGGGGTCGCGGGAGAGAAGCAGCCAGGTAAGGAGCGGGCGGGCGGGGGCGCGGCGTACCACGGGCGGCAGCGGGGCCGGGCGTACTTGTCGGACCGGGCCGTCCGGGTCGAGAGGCCCCGGCTGCGCAGCTCGGGCGAGGGCGAGCTTGCGATCCCGGCATAGGAGGCGCTCAGACGGCGGTCGGGACTCGGGGAGCGGTGTTGCTATCCGGCTTGAGCACGCGGTCCGATCGGGGAGATGGCCGAGACGGCGGGCGAACGTCTCAAGAAGCTGGCGGAACGGCAGCTGGACGACCGGGACTATCCGATCGTCTACGTCGACGGCATCCGGTTCTGCGGCCACCACATCCTCGCGGCGCTCGGTGTGGACGCCGAAAGCCACAAGCGGATCCTGGATCCCGGAAGGGCGAGACTGTTCGTCCTCGACGGGTCCAAGGCGCTGAGCAAGGCGGTCGGCCAGGTCTTCGGGAGCTCGTGCCTTGTCGAGCGCTGCCGGAACCACAAGATGCGCAATGTGACCGGCCATCTGCCCAAGGCGCTCCACGACCCAGGCCCGCGCCGTGCTGCAGGCCGCCCGGAAGCTGGGCGCGAAGGACGGCAGATCGAGCAGTTCGCGCCTGGATGGAGAAGCAGCGTCCGGACGCAGGGGAAGCCTGCGCGAGGGGCTCCAAGAGATGATCGCCGGCAGCGAGATCGGACTGACCTCGGCACTCCGGCGGTGCCTGGGGCACGGCCGACCTCATCGACGACGTCCACTGGGGAAGGCGCCGCCGCACAGGCCGGGTGACCCGGTGGAGAGACCGGGTCCATGGCGGTGCGCTGAGCGGCTGCTGCGTTCCTGGACGCCGAGAAGGGCTACCCGCAGGATCATGGGCTACAGGGACCTCCGGATACTCAAGGCGTACCTGGACGAGCTCACCACTCCCCCCGTTGACGGTAGGAGGTTGCCGCGTAGGCGGAAAACCAAATGCTGAATCACGGCAGGAGATCACGTAAGTCAAACTGGGACTGCACGATCTGCCACTCTTGCCATTGAACCACTCCGGTCCGATCGGATCGGGAAAACGGGAAAACCGGCGTCAAACGGCGGGACTCCCAAGCATGGTTCAATACCTTTGGCCGGACCGTATTGCGAGTCGGCGTTCGAGAAATGCGTTTCCCGGGAAGGCCGACTCGGTGGACGGGATCACGCCATTCACGCAAGTCGAGCAGGAGCGCCTCAAGTTTCCACCGCCATGACGCCCGTCCAGACGACGAGATTCACCTTGTCCTCCTCGATGGGATCGAGCGGCGCGGGCGGCTTCTATGGCTATAGCCCGAGTTCGTTCACGACATCGGCGATCCTGCGCGTCAATTCTCCGGGGACGACCCGGTCGGGCGCGAACACCTCCCGGAGCCGCCGCTCCTGGCGGATACCACACGGTGCTTCGACGGCGTCCGCAACCCGGTCCCTTCCTCGACGGATAACCCGGAGGCGGTGTGTTATGAGGACATGGTCGGCAGCCGCCCTGAAGAGGGGACGGATGCCGGGCTGGAGCGTGGCCGTATCCGCGGCGCGCATCCATTCGTCGCACATGTCGCGGCGGGCGCGCCCCCAAACACCGAAAGCTCCGTCCGCGAACCCCTCCAGCAGCGCGCGCTCGGTGTGTTCGGTGCATGAGAGGTTTCCGAGGCAGGTCAGGGTATCGCGCTCGATCTCCGCGTTCGGCACCACGGGCACGAACTGAAACTCATTCCGGCTGGAACGACCGCATCAGTTCGGCGTCGTTGAATTTCGATCCGTCGCGTGGCCGGGAAGGTACGCCACTCCTAGGGTAAGCACCCCGACCTCGCGCCTCCACAGAACCTCGCCCGTGTCGATACGGATCGCTGCCACACCGCCGGGCTCGGCTACCCGACCCTCCCAGGTCACATAGGCGATCTCGCCAACGGGGTCGAGCGCGACTCCGTGCGGAAAATCCGCATCGGCCAGTTCGACGCGTCGCACTTCCGCCAGGGTCGCAGAGTTGAGCACCGACATCGAGCCGTCCAGTCGGTTGGCCACCACCAACACCCTTCCGCTCGCCGAGCCCGCGATCTGAGCCGGACCCTGCCCGACCTCGACCGCGCCGTCGGGGTCACCCGTCCGAGAGAAAGCCCGCACCTCACTGGTTCGGGCCATGGTCACATAGAAGTGGCTGCCATCCGGACTCCACGCCACGTTCATCGGCTGATAACGCGGCGCGCCGGCCGGGCCGCGCACTGGTCCGACGGAAAAGCGTGTGAGCGTATGGCCTGAGGCCACGTCCATCAGCGCGATCTCGTCGGACAGGGAACAGGTGACGGCAACTCGCTCCCCGCGCGGGTCGACCGCGGCGTGGTGCGGAGCGGGGCAGACCACGGGAAGGGCTGCCACGGTAAGGTCGTCTACGTCCACGACCGCCACTCGGCTCTCCTCACCAAGCCCACCTCGCCAGTAGTCGGGAATGAAGGCTCGGCTGCCGTCAGGAGTGAGTTCCACTCGCGCCGCGCCGGGCATGTCGAGGGAGAGACGTCCAACCAGCCGGTCGCCGTGGGTCTCGTACTTCCAGAGCGTAGGGTGGCCGTGCGCAAGGGTCGCGTACCAGTGGCGGCCGTCGGGAGACACGGTCACGCCGTGGGGTTCGTCGGTCTCGGCGCGTCGACGGTCGATCGAGATTGTGTGGAGGATCGTTCCGTCGCGCGCATCTAGCACATGGACCTCGTCCGTGAAGCCCGAGGTGACGTACAGGCGGGGGGCCTCCCTATGGGGGGAGACGTTCGGCGAGCCGCCGCAGGTGGTGGCCAACAGTGCCGCAGCGACAGCGGCGAGCCGGTACAGCATCTGGTTTGTGCTGGCTCCGGGCAGAGTCGTTCGTCCGCAACATCGCCTCAACGGCCAGGCTCCAGGACGATCAATCCATGGTTCATGTCCGATACGTACAACTTGCCGTTGCCATGCAGCTGGGGTGCCCAGGCGCAGGTCGCATTGCGGTCCGGGAAGCAGATTGCCCGTTCCTCCGCGTACCGGATGAAGGCGGTTTCGCGTCCCTGCAGCTCAAGCTGGCCCATCAGCTCTCCCGTGACATCTAGCATGCGCACGCCCTGTTCGTACCAGGCAAGATAGAGCGTGCCCGTCTCCTCATCCAGCCAGTAGTTGTGCGACGTGGCTCCTGGCACCTCGTAGGTTGCAACTATGCTGGGCCGGGAGATGTCGCTCAGATCCACGACGCGCATGATCCCGGGCGGGTCGCCGGTAAAGGCGAACTGCTCTTGACCCACGAAGGCGTAGCCAGCCTCAGGCCACCACCAGACGTTGTGGGTCTCTCCGCCAAGATCCGCCAGGCGGGTCACTTCCACGGGACGGGTGGGTGATCCCCCGGCCATCCCCTTGCCCACGTCCAGGATGATCAAGCCCGCATCCCAGTGCGACAGGAAGACCAGCCCGTCGCGCACGTAGACATCGTGCAGGAAGCTGTCCCCGCCGAAAAAGCTGGCCGCAACCTGCGGGGAAGCGGG
>JAGWBQ010000021.1:0-2879 GCA_021295815.1 Gemmatimonadota bacterium
GGAACTTACCCGACAAGGAATTTCGCTACCTTAGGACCGTTATAGTTACGGCCGCCGTTTACCGGGGCTTCAATTCAGAGCTTCGCGTGAGCTAACCCCTCTTCTTAACCTTCCGGCACCGGGCAGGCGTCAGTGCCTATACGTCGTCTTAACGACTTTGCAGACACCTGTGTTTTTGCTAAACAGTCGCCTGGGCCGATTCTCTGCGGCCCGCTTCGGCTCCACCATGCGTCGGCTTCACCTACCACGGGCTCCCCTTTTCCCGAAGTTACGGGGACATTTTGCCGAGTTCCTTCTCCGCAAATCACTCGAGCACCTTAGGCTTCTCGCCTCGCCTACGTGTGTCCGTTTACGGTACGGTCGCAGCGCCAACTCCCCAGCGAGGCTTTTCCTGGCGGCATGATTAGGGACCCTTTGCGGGGACCGAGGTCCCCTTCGGCGTCGGTGCTCGGCTAAAGAGGTTTTTCGTCCTCTCAACGCCTACCACCTTACATCGGCGATCCACATGCCGACGGTCCTTTCACTCCCGCGTCCCCCCTCTGGGTAATAACGCGAACACTGCGGTACAGGAATGTTGACCTGTTTCCCATCGCCTACGCCCTTCGGCCTCGGCTTAGGGACCGACTAACCCGGAGCGGATAAGCCTGGCTCCGGAATCACTCTGTTTATCGCGTACTCATTCCGGCATGCTCGCTTCCCTGCGCTCCACGGAGGACCTTCCGGCTCCGCTTCTCGGCCCAGGGAACGCTCCCCTACCATGATTCGGCGCACCCCGAGGGGTGGCCGTCACATCCGTAGCTTCGGCGGTGCGCTTGAGTCCCGACCATTATCGGCGCGGACACACTTGACTAGTGAGCTATTACGCACTCTTTAAAGGAATGGCTGCTTCTAAGCCAACCTCCTAGCTGTCTCTGCATATCCACATCCTTTCTCACTTAGCGCACACTTG
Organism: Gemmatimonadota bacterium; assembly: GCA_021295815.1. Taxonomy (NCBI): domain Bacteria; kingdom Pseudomonadati; phylum Gemmatimonadota; species Gemmatimonadota bacterium. The sequence goes on from JAGWBQ010000021.1 coordinate 950, forward strand.
GGGGCCTTAGCTGACGGTCTGGGCTGTTTCCCTCTCGCGGACGGACATTATCGCCCGCCCACTGACTCCCAGGGTTCATGTCTTGGGCATTCGGAGTTTGATTGGGTTCGGTAACCTGGTGGGGCCCCTAGCCCATTCAGTGCTCTACCTCCCGGACAAAATCCCTGAGGCTATACCTAAATATATTTCGGGGAGAACCAGCTATCTCCGAGCTTGATTGGCCTTTCACCCCTATCCACAGAACGGTTCGGTCCTCCACCGGGCATTACCCCAGCTTCAACCTGGCCATGGATAGATCGCGTCGGTTTCGGGTCTACCCCCATGTACTTCGGCGCCCGTTTCGGACTCGCTTTCGCTTCGGCTACGGCCCAGAAGGCCTTAACCTCGCACATGAGGAGTAACTCGCCGGATCATAATGCAAAAGGCACGCAGTCACCCGCGTCCCATCCGTGGACGGGACCAGGCTCCTACCGCTTGTATGCGCACGGTTTCAGGTTCTATTTCACTCGCCGTCAGGCGTGCTTTTCACCATTCCCTCACGGTACTGTTCACTATCGGTCACGAGGTCGTATTTAGCCTTGGAGGATGGTCCCCCCAGATTCAGCCGGGGTTTCACGTGTCCCGGCCTACTTGGGAACTCTGGCTCTCGACGCGGTGCGTTTCGCTTACGGGACTCTCACCCTCTGCGGTCCGCCGTTCCAGGCGCGTTCGACTACGCTTGCGTCTCGATTCTCCAGAGCCCCGCAACCCCGGCGGGCTTTAACCCCCACCGGTTTGGGCTATTCCCGTTTCGCTCGCCGCTACTCAGGGAATCTCATTTGATTTCTCTTCCTCCGGTTACTTAGATGTTTCAGTTCACCGGGTTCGCCCCCTCTCGGGTGACGGGGCATTACCCCCGCCGGGTTTCCCCATTCGGAAATCCTCGGGTCGAAGCTCGCTTGCAGCTCACCGAGGCTTATCGCAGCTTGCCACGTCCTTCATCGCCTCCTCGTGCCTAGGCATCCACCGTACGCACTTTACCACTTGACCAGCATTCGCCGGTCACACCGTTTAGCCGTCACACTTGCTTTGCGACCCGCTTCTCCGTGCCGGAGAAACGGACCTAAGGCTCTCATCACTACTCTCAACCTGATATTTTCAAACACCAAACGGGGCGTGCGGCATTTCGACGCCACCCCAGATCGATCGGTCTCTTGGACCAGGTATGCGAGTGCTTGAGCAGGAAGACTTCCGAGGTACCTTTCCGATCCGATGGCGGAGACGGTGCTCCGCGCCGGGCAACTTCGCCCACGGACCTTACTCGGTGTCTCCGGATAAGGAGGTGATCCAGCCGCAGGTTCCCCTACGGCTACCTTGTTACGACTTCGCCCCAGTCACCGAACTCGCCTTAGGCCGCTCCCTCCTCGAAGGTTGGGTCACGGACTTCGGGCGCTCCCGGCTTCCATGGCGTGACGGGCGGTGTGTACAAGGCCCGGGAACGTATTCACCGTGGCATGCTGATCCACGATTACTAGCGATTCCGACTTCATCCGAACTTGGACCGGCTTTTTGGGATTCGCTCCTCCTCGCGGGATTGCAACCCTTTGTGCCGGCCATTGTAGCACGTGTGTAGCCCCAAGCGTAAGGGCCATGATGACTTGACGTCGTCCCCACCTTCCTCCGGTTTGTCACCGGCAGTCCCCCATGAGTCCCCGACATTACTCGCTGGCAACATGAGGCGAGGGTTGCGCTCGTTGCGGGACTTAACCCAACATCTCACGACACGAGCTGACGACAGCCATGCAGCACCTGTTCCGCAGCCCATAGGGAGGGCCCCTGTTTCCAAGGGCTTTCCACGGAATGTCAAGCCTGGGTAAGGTTCTTCGCGTTGCTTCGAATTAAACCACATGCTCCACCGCTTGTGCGGGCCCCCGTCAATTCCTTTGAGTTT